>JAFZXW010000077.1 GCA_017616575.1 Candidatus Methanomethylophilaceae archaeon | reverse complement strand
TGTTCTCGGATTCGGGAGTCAAAGGGGATTTCAGGATCCGCGACCTGGAGAGGCTCGCAGGCACGGGAGGCTCCGAGACCGTCCATAAGGAGTTCGGCGTCAGGATATTCACCGATCCTTCCAAGGTTTATTTCAATCCCAGGCTCTCGTCTGAAAGGTCGAGGATCGCCTCCTCGGTCGCTGACGGGGAGACTGTGATCGACATGTTCGGAGGCGTCGCCCCGTTCGGGACGGTCATATGCAGGCTGGCGAAGCCGGAGGCAGTCTATTCCATTGATTTGAATCCAGAGGCGGAGCGGTTCGCGAGGATGAATGCAGAGAAGAACCGCGCCAACCGCCTTCATCCCATGACCGGCGACTCGTCTGTGCTCGTCTACAGCCTGCCTATGGCCGACCGCATCATCATGAACCTGCCGCAGATTGCAGAGAGGTTCCTCCCCCATGCCCTTGCGAGGCTGAGGCCGGGCGGGACGATCCACATGTACAAGATAATCGAGCGCTCAGAATTCGACGGCTTCGTGGAGGGCATGGTCTCGGACATGGCCGCGCTCGGCCACCGGATCTCGGTAAGCAGCAGCGAGCTTAAGTCATACTCCCCTACGATGGGCGTTTTTTCTTTGGATATCGTCAAAAACCAGCGATATTATTTACCATTATTCTTTCAAAAACAAAATTATTAAATATTAGGATGCAGAATACTACAATTGTTGAGACGTCATGTAAAACAACAATGACGTCAACAAAAAAAGTGAGGTCGATTCAAATGGTTGGAATCATCGTTGCAGTCGCAGTCGCCGCAGTCACCCTCGCAGCCGTCGTCGCCGTCACCTATGCGGCCTACAGGGCTGACAATGCCACTGGAAAGGTCGTCGAGCACTACTACCTCGGCCAGAACGGCGTTTCCGAGTGATTACATTAAAGGCCCGGGAGACCGGGCCATCCCTGTTTTAAACTGGTTTCTTTTTCCCTCCTTTCCCCTCTCGGTGAGCGTTTCCTTGGTCTCTCCAAGGTGGATTTGGCGTCCGTGTGTTTCAGTTCAAGAAGTTCTTCGTCAGCCAATCGCGCATCCGTTCCTCTGTGCCGGCATGGATAGGTTTCGACGACAGGCGGACGTATTGCTTCCTGACCTCCAGGATGCTGTTGTCGTCGTCCACCTCCCTCAGGATGTGGTTAACCCCTTCCGGCGCATAGCATTCCACGGACGGGATTCCTTTTATGGCGTCCAGGAACGTGAAGTCCGCGGAAAGGTCCTTGGTGCCTGTGATGGCGAGCACAGGGCCTTCGTAGCGCCTCAGCATTTCGACGTAATCCTTGGAAGCGTACGATCCGTGCTCCCGGACCCACTTGGCGTTCATCGTCGCTCCGCCGAAGAACACGCGGCCCTTGTCGGTGTTGGAACACTTTTCGAACAGGCCGTCGACCTTCGTTTTGCTTTTCTTAAACGTCGCGCTTCTGCGGAGGATCGCCCCTTTCAGGCCTTCTTTGTGCTCCGCCTCCTCGGCGAGAAGCCTGTTTTGGTAATAGAGGGCGTCTTTGATGCACATGGCGGCGCCTCCTAGGAGCATCAGGCCGTCGACCTTCTCCCTTTCACTTAAAATGGTCGCTATCAGCGCCCCTTCGCTGTGGCCGCAGACCACGATCTTTTCTCCATTCACGGACGGCAGCGATCTTGCATATAGAACGACCGCAGCGGCGTCGTCCACTAGGTCGCTAAGCCCTGCGGTATCGAAATCCCCCTCGGTCTCGTAAAGCCCCCTCTTGTCGTAGCGGATGACCGTGAATCCCCATTCGGCGAACGTTCCAGCCAGGTTCTTGTAGAAATCCGTATGGAATCCTTTGAAGTTCCCGTCGCGGTCGGCTTTCCCGGTTCCGGATATCAGCACTATCGCGGGATTCTTTCCTTCCGTGTCTTGGCATGTCAAGGTGGCGCCGATGCGGACTTTTCCCTCTATCGTGACCTTCTATTCGCGGATGCTCATGCCCTTTCCTCCTCTTTCACCGGCGCGGATATGAACGAGACGCTTCTCAGACTTCCTTCGCCGTCCTCTTCCCTGTACCTTTCGACCAGTTCGGCGTATTCCTCGATGAAACGGCCGAATCTCTCGTCTGTGAGGCGGAACACGCACGTCCTGAGGCAGAGCATGTCGGCTTCGGGGTCCCTGCCGCCTGCAGAGCAGTATTCATGGAACCCCCTGTAAAGCGATGCGAGGAACTGGAATGCCGCCTGATCGAGGTCGGCACCGGTCTTCGGAGACCAGAAGTCCTCGTTCAATGCAAGCAGCCTTTCAGTGGTCCCCCTGACCTTGTTCTCCGAAACGACGGTCAGCACGCCCTCTTTCAGCAGGAAGCTGACGTGACGGTAGACCGTGGGAGCGGGGACGTCCGTCAAGGCCGCGGCTATCTGCTTCGTGGTGGCCTCCTTGTTGAACTGGAGGCACTGCACTATCTTCGTCCGGACTGGATTCGAAAGAACGTCGGCAAGGTCCATATTACCATATTCTCAATTTTAATTATATTATCAATATTGATAATAATATATCAAACATATCCCAGGACAAACAGCGTCGGTCGGCGTGTCATCTGTCGCTTCGACAGCGTCGACACGAGCTTCAGGAACTTCGCCTCGTTCATCTGCTCGTTAGTGATGTACCCCCCGTCATGGAACAGCGCATAGGTCGTGACAGGCGTGGGGGCGTTGCGGGCTTCGGACTTGTCGCGGATGTGCACGGACTTGAAGGGGATGCCGTGCTCTTTGGCCGTCCGCTCCATGATGGGAACGTATTTCGCATTGAAGGGGCACTGGCTGGTGTAGTACAGAACGAACCCCTTCTCTTCGACGGAGGGGTGCCTGGCGCAGTCTTTGAAGCGCGGGGCCTCCGCATCGGGATCGAACGGGAGATGCCAGAGCTGTATGCCGTTGTCCGCTTCGTCGCAGACCGAGAATCCTTTGTGTCCCAGGTATTTCGGATCGGAAAGGAAGGGCTTCTTCTTCGCCGAAGACAGGATGCAGAGGCCTTTCCGCCCCTTCTCCTTGCTGTCACGGATGCATTCGTCCAGAAGGTCGTTTGAATATCCACGGCCTTTCAGGGAGCCGGAGACCCATAGGCAGTCGACGTACATGTACCCGTCCGCGTCGATGGGGTTCCAGGCGTTCTCGGCCGGGATGTACTCTATGAAGCACTTCCCGCGCTCCGTGCTCTTCAGGAATACCAGGCCGTCGTCGAAGCGTTCCTCCAGCCAGGCCTTCTTCGATAGGACCTGTACGTCCTTGTCGTTTGAAATGGCGCAGCATATGTGCTCGCTGCCGATGTTGTCCTTCTTGACCCTTATGTATTCCATGGCGGCGCCTCTCTGCCCGAGACGGCCTTTCCCCTATATACGGGGCTTGTGCCTCGCGCCTCCGGCTTCAAGGATTTGAACTTGGACGCGATCCTTTCGACCTCCGCGTCGGTCACGGCGGGATCGAAGCTCAAGGAGAGGGCGCCTACGGGGCACATGTCCACGCAGCGGCCGCAACCTCTGCACGCCGACTGGTCTATGTCGCATCTTCCCTCCTTGACGGACATCGCCCTGGTGAAGCACGTCTCGGTGCAGATGCCGCACCCTGTGCATCTGTCCGCGTCTACGGAGACCTCCACGGATTCCATCCTCCTGAAGGTGGAGCTTATCTCGTCGGATATCTCGCGGACCATGTTCCAGAGGCAGCAGCATGGGCAGCAGTTGCATATCGTTATCAGGTCGTTCCCTTTGCCGGTGTTCAGCCAGAGCCTGTCGAGCTTGTTCCTCCCTATGATGTGGACCAGGCCCAGGCTCCCGCACCTGTCGATGTGGGCGGCGGCCTCCTCGTACGTCGCGACGTGCCCGTATTTCTCCGGGATCCTGTGGATTCCGTTTCCTAGGAACACGCATCCCACGTCTATCGGGAAGTCATGGCATTGGTTGGACTGGCGGCACAGGCAGAAGTCCATGATGAAGATGTCTTCGGTCTTGGACATGACGTCCTTCACGACGTCGCTGGGCAGCACGGTGGCCTCGTCGGCGCCTTCTATGCCTATATTGGTCTCTATGGTCCTGCGTACGACCCCGTCTTTGGGGAGCACGACCATGTCGTCGCCGTCGAAGGCGGCCTTTACCACGATCTTGTTGAACGTCTTCGATTTGCGGGTGAGCTTGGCGAGCCTGTACCTTGTCTTGAATGTACGGTTCACCACTTTGACGCTCAGGCGCGGGACGATTCCGTTGGCCATGCCATGCCATAGACGATTGTTATGATAATCATATCGTAGTCGTGGAGAAAACAATGTATTATATGTTATTTAATCACTGATATGTATATTCCAACTGCGATAAAATTAAAGTATTATACAATTATGATGACGATGGTGAATACTTCCAACAGTGATTCTATGACCATGACGAAAGGAGAGATGCCCCAGGTCGCCGAGACGGGCGGGGACCGCATGTCCGACCTCAAGATCTGCAACAGATGCCAATACACGTGGTTCAGCAACGTCGCGTCCCCCGTCAGATGCCCTTCGTGCGGGTCTCACTGCTGGAACAGGTCCACATCGTCCAACCAGTGCCAGGTCTGCGGCCATGTGTGGTTCCCCCGGGCCGACGGCGTCCCGCTGAGATGCCCTTCGTGCAAGACCCGCTCATGGAGGGGGGATTCCGGGTCCGGGCGTCTGAAGACGAAGAAGTCCGTCAGGACCACCGGCGTGACCGACAACGTGATGAGCAGGTACAACTCCGGCGACGGCTGCCTCAGGATATCCATGGACACCGGGATTCCGATGTCTTCGGTGTACGACATCGTCAAGTCGAGGGTGGGGAAGACCCAGATAAAGATGTGAACCGGCGGGACTGCCGCCGGAAGAAGGTTTCAGAAATCCAGCCTTTGAAGCATCTTGACGACGGTGTCCACGACGTCCCGTCCCTTCTCGATGCGGTCCATGGCTTGAAGCTCGGTCATCCCCGGGCCGGTTATCCCGAATCCCACAGGCTTTCCGTACTCCAGGCCCAGGTCCATGATCTTCCTCGAGGCCTGGGAGATCACGACCTCGTCGTGCTTGGTCTCGCCGGTTATCACCGCGCCGAGGGTTATGACGGCGTCGATATCGTCCTGCTCCAGCAGCTTCTTCACCGCCATGGGGATCTCGAAGACCCCGGGGACCTTCACCGTCTTGGTAATCTTCACGCCTAGGAAGTCCGCCTCCGCCTGCGCCCTCTCCATCATGAGGGAAGTGACCTCGTAGTTGAACTCGGCCACGGCCATTCCGATCTTGTACTGTTTCATGCAGATCGCCTTCGTCTGTTCTTCACCGGGCCCGCGTCGGCGAAGCCCTGCCTGAGCCCCGTTCCGGCCCTCTTGGTGAGGCTTTCGGGGCGGAAAAGGAGGTCGTAGACGTTGAGGGCGTGCTCTCTCGCCCTCCTGTCGGCCAGGAACGCCAGCTCCGCGTCGTCCTTGGCCTCGTCCTCGTGGACGAAGACCTCTATGATGTGCTTGTTGGTCATGAGTTGCGCGCGGATCAGGCCGGTGGAGGCCTCGTGGGCGCACATCTTGTCTTTCTGCTGGGGCCCTGGCATGCCTAGCGCCATGACTATGTCGCATCCCTGCTCCTCGATGAGCTTCTTGCTGGCAACCGGGAGGTCCTTCACGCCGGGGACGGTGTATCTGACGATTCTGAACCCGGTGCCGGCGTGCTGCAGCTCGTCTATCGCGGAGCGTCCCATGTCGTACCTTGCGAACGTCGTGTCCGCGATTCCGATTATCTTCATTCCTCACGCTCCATCTCGCGAATCTTCCTGACTATCCTGCGCGTCGCGTTCAGGTCGTCCGCGCATTCGTCGGCCCTGACGACCTTTATCCCCGGCATCCCGCGCTCCGCCAGCTTTCTCTCCAGGTCCTCCGGGTCGAAGGACTGGTCGAACCCGAGGACTATGACGTCCGGGGCGATCTCCGCGACGGTGTCGAACATGTCGCCGCTTCCTCCTACCACTGCGCGGTCCACGGGCTTCAGGGAACCGACGATCCTCGCCCTCATCTGCTCGGGGGTGATCGGCTCGTGCTTCTTCTCCCTGACGGTGGAGTCGCAGGCGACCACGACCACTAGCTCGTCGCCCATGGAGCGGGCCTGTTCCAGGTAGGAGATGTGGCCTGCGTGGATGAGGTCGAACACCCCGGAGGCCATCACGCGCACCATCGGATCACTGTTCCGGGCCGTGGGCGGCCTTGTACTCCGCCCAGGCCTTCTGGACCTGGTCGCCGGTGATCATCGTAGTCCCGGTGGCCTCCGCATACCTCTTGACGTCCTCTTTGCTCATGGAGCCGCCGTCGTCCCCCATCATCTCGCAGATTGTAGCTGAGGGGAGCACCCCCGCCATGTACATCAGGGCGGTGCAGAGCTCGGTATGCCCGTGGCGGTTCTCGAGGATCCTCTCGGAGGTGTTCAGGAGGTGCACGTGGCCGGGGGCCCTGAAATTGTAGGCCAGGTCCTTGCGGACGTCCTCCACGGGCTTGTCCTGGAATATGGTCTCCGCGTAAGCCTTGATAGTCATGGCGCGGTCGTTGTCCGTTATCCCGGTGTAGGTCTTACGGTGGTTGATCGTGATGCCGAAGGAGGACCTCGTCCTGTCGTAGGGGATGTCGGTGGGCGCCATCATGGCGAGAAGCGGGTACTTCTTGCAGTCGTCCCAGTACACGTCGCTCATGAACGGGAGGCCCAGCGTCTCCGCCGTCTTGTAAGGGGTGGTAGTGCAGATGAGCCCGCCCGCCTCCTTCCTCATCCTCCTGATGACCTCCGGAGTGACGAACTGGGAGGCGACCGTCATGTCGGACTCCCTTTCCCTGTCGTCGAAGTCGTAGACGAGGATGGGCTTTCCTTTCCTTATGTCCTCCAACGCTTTGCCGATGTCCATAGGATCACTGTCTGCCCGCGGAGATGGCGGTACTTAAGATAATCAGATTGTAATTACCTTTTTATTGGTAGGAAGCTGAAAAGAAGGGAGGGCCCCCCGTCCTTCAAGCACTTACGCTTATATCGGACGTGACGATGGGGTATCGGTTGACATGACTGTCGAAGACTCCAAATACATCCGGGAGCGGGTCATGGCTCACAACAAATGGTTCGAGGAGTGCATCCCCATGATCGCCTCGGAGAACCTGATGAGCCCCCTCGCGAAGGAAATGCTGATATCCGATTTTGCAGACAGGTACGCCGAGGGGCTCCCCGGCAAGCGCTACTACCAGGGCAACATCTACGTCGACGAGGTGGAGCTCAAGGCCGTCGAGCTTGCCAAGAAGCTTTTCAAGGCGGATTTCGCAGATGTCAGGCCCATATCCGGGACCGTGGCCAACATGGCCGTCCTGTTCGCCTTCGCCAATCCCGGCGACACCATTACTACCTGCGCCTTGGCCCAGGGCGCCCACATCTCCACCTGCGAGTTCGGAGCCTTCGGGCAGAGGTCCGTAAACTCCGTCAACTACCCGTTCAACACCGACGACATGAACCTCGACGTCGACGGCACCATCAAGCTCCTCAAGAAGGTCAAGCCGAAGATCGCCCAGTTCGGGCTCTCGGTGTTCCTGTTCCCCCCGCCGCTCAAGGAGCTCCAGGACACTTTCAACGAGGTCGGATGCCTGGTGTGGGAGGACTGCGCCCATGTGCTCGGCCTCATCGCCGGCGGGCAGTTCCACGATCCCCTCAGGGAAGGGGTCAACATCGTTTCCTCTTCCACCCATAAGACCTTCCCCGGCCCCAACCACGGGATGATCCTCGGCCAGAACCTTACCGACGAGCAGGAGAAGAAGATTCAGAAGGCGGTGTTCCCCGGGGTCACCTCCAGCCATCACCTCCACGCGATGGCCGCCCTTGGAATCACCCTTGCCGAGATGGACGTCTTCGGGAAGGAGTACGCCGCCCAGGCCTGCAAGAACGCGCGCGCCCTGGGAGAGGCCCTCTACGAGCTCGGGGTCCCCGTCCTCTGCCCGAACCACGGGTTCACCAGGTCCCATGCGATCGCGGTCGACGTCTCCGCCTTCGGAGGCGGCAAGGACTGCGCCAAGCTCCTGGAGGACGCCAACATCATCTGCAACAAGAACATGCTCCCCTCCGATACCAGCGCCGTCAGGCCTTCCGGCCTCAGGCTCGGGGCCCAGGAGATGACCCGCGTGGGGATGAAGGAGTCCGAGATGAAGGAGGTCGCTTCCTTCATCGCGAGGGTCGTCAAGGACAAGGAGGACCCTAGGAAAGTCAAGGAGGACGTCAAAGAGTTC
>JAFZXW010000076.1 GCA_017616575.1 Candidatus Methanomethylophilaceae archaeon | reverse complement strand
GGACAGGAGGTCCATCGAGATCTCCAAGATCATCGCCGAGGCCCTCGAGAAGGTCGTCCTCACCGAGCTCTACCCCCGCGCGTCCATCGACGTGTACATCGAGATCCTGCAGGCGAACGCCGGGACCAGGTGCGCCGGCCTCACCGCGGCCTCCGTGGCCCTCGCCGACGCCGGGATCCCCATGAGGGACATCGTCCCCGCCATAGCCGCGGGGAAGGCCGACGGGCACGTGCTCCTCGACCTGAACAAGGAGGAGGACAACTACGGCCAGGCCGACGTGCCTATCGCCATCGTGCCCTCCACGGACGAGATCGTCCTGCTCCAGATGGACGGGAACATGACCCGCGAGGAGTTCGACCGCGCGATCAAGATGGCCGTGGGGGCCTGCCACGAGGTCTACGACCTGCAGAAGGACGCGCTCAAAAGGCGCTATTCCAAGGTCCAGAAGGAGGTGAGCGACGATGAGCAGCGAGATCATGTCGGAGATCAAGCGCGACCACATACTCAGGCTTCTCGAGGACGGGAAGAGGGAGGACGGCCGCGGGGTCGAGGACTACAGGAAGATCCAGATAACCACCGACTGCATAGAGAGCGCCGACGGGTCCGCCAGGGTCAAGATCGGGAAGACCGAGGTCATCGCGGGCGTGAAGATCGTCCCCGGGACCCCGTTCCCGGACACCCCCGACGTCGGGGTCCTGACCACCGGCGCCGAGCTCATCCCCATGGCCCACGCCTCGTTCGAGTCCGGCCCGCCCGGGGAGGACGCCATCGAGCTCGCCCGCGTCGTCGACCGCGGCATACGCGAGTCCGGCATGGTGGACGTCGGGGCGCTCTGCATCGTGCCCGGGTCCGAGGTGTGGATGTGCTTCGTGGACATCTACGCCCTCGACTACGACGGGAACCTGTTCGACGCGGCCAACCTCGCCGCCGTGTGCGCCCTTAAAACGGCGACCATCCCCGGCGTGCAGTACGGCAAAGGAGAGGACAGGCCCCTTCCGGTGACCTGCCTCCCTATATCCGTCACGGAGGTCAAAGTGGGAAACACTTTAATAGTAGACCCAAATTTCGACGAAGAAACGATCTCGTCCGCCCGCCTGACGGTTACGACCGACGACAACGGCAACTTCAGGGCGATGCAGAAGGGAGGCCGCGGGTCCATAACCTTGGACGAGCTGAGACTCTGCCTGGACAGGGCCGTGGAGAAGGGCGCGGAGATCAGGAAGATAATCGGGTGATCATCAATGTCAAAGAGAACAGTCAAAGTAGGCAGCGCCGGAAGGTTCGGCGCCAGGTACGGGGTCATCGTCCGCAACAGGGTCAAGAACATCGAGGCCAGGGAGAAGGCCAGGCACGAGTACCCGGTCTGCCACCACGTGTCCGTCACCAGGGTTAGCTCCGGCATCTGGCACTGCAGCCGCTGCGACACCAAGTACGCCGCCGAGGCATACAGCCCCAAGCCGAAGAAGGAGCTGTCCCAGGTCTCCGAGATGTGAGGGAGGGCGGTCCGGTTGTACAGATGCGCCAGGTGCAAGGAGCCGGTCATGAACGACCCCAAGTCCATCGGGCTCCAGTGCAAGAACTGCAACTGCAAGATCTTCTTCAAGGACAGGCCTCCGATAAAGAAGACCCTGTACTCCGACTGAGCCATGCTCAGCGCCGTGCTGAGGGTCGACGGCCCCGTGTCAGAGGCGGCCGCCGACGCCATCGGCCCCGAGGCGGGGAGGGAGATCCCCCGGACGTCCGTGAAGGTGTCCCGCGGGGAGGCGGGGACGGTCATCGAGGTGGCCGCCTCCGATTCCTCCGCCATGAGGGCGGCGCTCAACTCATACTTGGAATGCATCAAAGTGATCGAGGACGTCCAAAGACTCGCCGAGGTTAGAAGATGAACGGAATCAGCCCACAGCTACAGAACCAGATCACCCAGTTCCAGCAGGTCCAGCAGCAGCTCCAGGCGGTGTCCAGCCAGAAGGCCCAGATGGAGACCCAGAAGCGCGAGATCGAGAGGACCTTAGAGGAGCTGTCCAGGAGCACCGGCGCGGTGTACAAGGCGTCCGGGTCCCTCATGATAAAGGTGGACGACGTGGCGGCCCTGAAGGCCGACCTCGAGGAGTCCGTGGAGCTCATGGACGTCAGGATCGGGTCCCTGTCCCGCCAGGAGACCGGTCTCAGGGAGAGGTACCAGGTCCTGCAGGAATCCATAAACTCCGCCATGGGGCGGAACCAGGATTGAAACAGCCCCGTCATGCGGGGCGTCCCTTCTCATTCCTGCATTATATCCGACACCTGCTTCAGAAGGATCGCCACCTTCCTTCCCTTGTCCGTCAGGCCGACCCATTTCGTGTTGTGGTCGAAGTTGTCGCTCCGGACGCTTATGAGCCCGCTTTCCTCCAAGACGTCCATCCTCACTTGCATCGAGGACGATTTTGAGACGTTCCTCATGAGGGTGGTCTTCTTCTGCTCCCCGCCGTCCAGTAATACCAGCAGAATCCTTTGTGCGTATTTTCCCTCCAAGGGGTTGGTCGACGGAGATGTAGGGTAAACGTCCATAATTTCAATACCGTGTATGTGGAGCTATAGAATAATACAATCTTTCGGTTTTCGAAAAGGGTCTTGTCCGTTGCCGGATGCCCCCCCCCTGCCGTATTTTCATTCCCTTTTGGGCCAGAATCCGGCATTTTTCTGTAGTTTTGTTGAGGATGCAACCGATATAGTCTTATGATTCGACTGCGTTAAAAGCGTTCCCGGGCTCCTGCGAAGAGTCGCCAATCAGAAAGGCGCATCGGGCATGCACGACAAATGGAGGGAAGGGGGAGGCCCCCGTCCCTTGTCGGTGCCTTTTCGGGAAGAGCTTCCGGAACAGGCCGTTCTGCCCCAGGCCGGTTATGAGGATGTCGGAGTTGTACAGCCTCACGGTGATGGCGATGGTGATAGCGGCGAAGACCGCCATGTACGCTATCCCGGACAGCACCAGGGCGTAGTCGTTGTACATCAGCGCCTGCATCGCGATCATCGGATGGGAGAACGGGATGGCGAAGAGCAGGCCCTGCATAAGGGACGACGACCCGTACCATCCGGAGAACATGATCACGAACGCCGGTATCATGGACAGGATGCTCAGGGGCATGGTCATGGTCTGAGCCGACTTGTAGTTCTTGGCGAACGCGCCGAGTATCATGCATATCCCCAGGGCGCACACGATGGCCAGGAACATGGACAGCATCAGCAGGGCGTAGTCGCCCAGGTCCAGCCCCAGCCCTACGTCCTCCAGGTTCACGCCGGAGACGATCTCGCTGGTCAGGGCGTTCATGTAGAAGCTCATCCCGACCATGTACGCCAGGCCGTACACCAGGCCCACCACGGCCGCCGCGATGATCTTCCCGGTGACTATCACCGTCCTCTTTATCGGCAGCGTCAGCAGGGTCTCCAGGGTCTTGTTCTCCTTCTCGGACCCCATGGAGCTGATGACTATGCTGCCGACCATCATGATGATGATCATGATCACAATCGGGACCATCATCGTCTGTGACGAGACCTGGCTGGAGATCTCCGATGGGGTGACGCCGCGGACGTAGTTGCCGTTGACCATGGTCCCCACGCTGCCGCCGTCCTGCCTGATGGGCTGAGTGTAGTAGTTGTACTCGTACATCCCCACGATCCCGGTGAGCAGGGTCCTCGACAGGCTGGTGTTCAGAAGGGCGACCATGCTGGAGACCGCCGCCGACGGCGCGGAGCCGAACATCCCCTCGGCTTCGTAAAGATAGAACTCCTCCAGGTACGACTGCTTCTTGTCGGCTATCCGCTTGGCGAAGTCGGCCGGGACCACGACGGCGCTCGTAACCCCTTTCTCGGACATCTTGGACGCCAGGTCCGCCCTGTCCAGGCTCCCGTCGTCCAGCCTCTTGGAGTCCAGGCGTATCAGGTAGTCGTCGATGCTCTTCCCTTCCGGGACGTCGTACATGCTGGCCAAGGTGTCGTAGAGGCTCCAGCGGGTGCCGTCGGATAGGGTGACCTCCCCGTAGGCGTCGTCCACCACCGCCATCGGCGGGACGGCCTTGGACTTGTCGACCTCGCCTCCCACTATCCCTCCGAGGAACGCGAAGAGCATGACCATCAGGAGGACGGAGATGACCGACCCGGGGGTCAGGAGCTCCCTCAGCTCCTTCCTAACGATGTTCGTGAGATGGGTCATCCCTTCATCACCGCCTTCACGAACACCTCTTCGAGGTTCTTGGCGTCGAACCTCTCCTTGAGCTCGTCCGGGGTCCCCAGGAGTATGAGGTTCCCCTGGTCCATCATGCCTACCCTGTCGCATAGCATCTCGACCTCGAACATGTTGTGCGACGACATGATCACGGTGACGCCGTCCTTGGCTATGTTGCGGATGACCTCCCTGATCTCGTACGCGTTGATGACGTCGAGTCCGGAGGTGACCTCGTCCAGGATGGCCAGTTTGGGTGCTGTCATGATCGCCCTGGCGATGAGCAGCCTGCGCATCATTCCTTTGCTGTAGGTGTCGATCTTGTAATCGATCTTGTCGCCCAGGTCCGCGAGTTCGATGCCCTTCTCGATGATGGCATCCTTCGCTTCTCCCGATGCGAAGAAATCAGCTATGAATGACAGATATGCCCTTCCCGTAAGGTCCCTGTAGGCCCCTGCATCCTCAGGCAGGTAGCTGATCATCGACCTGACCGCATCGGCATCCGTGGTGACGTCCTTGCCGTACACCTCGATCGATCCGGATGTGATCTTGAGGATCGTCGATATCATCCTGAGGATCGTGGTCTTACCGGCACCGTTG
>JAFZXW010000075.1 GCA_017616575.1 Candidatus Methanomethylophilaceae archaeon | reverse complement strand
TACGGTACGGTGCCTGCCTGCGACAGCCCGTCCAGAGAGCCTGATGCGCAGCACACGTACGAGTTCGCAAGGTGGACCCCCGATATCGAGGCCGCCACGGAAAACGCCGAATACACGGCGGAATACGACGCCGCTGTCAGGTACTACACCGTGACATACCTCCCCGGCGACTACGGGACGTTCAGCCCGCAGGGCCATTCGGCCCCGTACGGGTCCCCCGCGCCCGCGTTCGAAGGGACGCCGGCCTGTCAGGAAGGGCACAGGTTCGCCGGATGGTCCCCCAACGTCCAGACCGTGACCGGGGATGCGGAGTACGTCGCGCAATGGGCCGCCGAGGGGTACGCGGTCGTCTACATGGTCGACGGCGTGCAGACCGGCCTGGCCGAGACTCATGGCTACAGGGAGGACGTCGCCGTCCGCGAAAGATACGAGAAGACAGGGTTCGCGGTGAGCGAATGGCACACCGATGACGTCGAGGTGACCGACGGAATGTTCGTCATGCCCGCCAAGGACGTCATGTTCGAGGCCGAAACGTCTCCTATTACCTACGCTGTTACCTGGAAGGACTGGGACGGATCGGTCCTGGCCGAATCCTCGGTGCAATACGGCGAGACGCCCTCGTTCCCGGGCGATGACCCGTCCAGAGACGGATACGTGTTCACAGGATGGGAGCCAGAGGTGTCCGCATGCTACGGAGACACGGAATACGTCGCCGCCTACGAGAAAGTCGCGCATCGCTACGCCATAACCTGGCAGAACTGGGACGGGTCCGTCCTGCTCCAAGGAGATGCCGCGCCTGGAGAGGTCCCCGCCTATGTCGGCCCGGAGCCGTCCAGGCCCTCCGAAGACGGCAAGGAGTACAGGTTCGCCGGATGGTCCCCGGACCCGGTTCCCGCCACGGAGGACGCCGTCTACACCGCGGCGTTCGATTCCGTCATGACTGCATGCACCGTGACCTACCTTCCTGGAGAGCTGGGGTCTTTCGACGTCCAGACGTACTCCGTGCCGTACGGGTCCGAGACGCCCGCGTTCGATGGGATCCCGGCTGGGAAGGACGGACGCGAGTTCGCCGGATGGGAACCGGAAGTATCGGCGACGGTGACCGGCGACGCAGTCTACATCGCCACGTTCAGCGCGTTGGTGAACGACTACACAGTGAAGTACCTCCCCGGCGCGCACGGCACCTTCACCGAACAGTCGTTCACTGCCGTCTCCGGATCGGCCACCCCCGCCTTCGCCGGGACTCCTTCCGGGGACACCGGATACCGGTTCGCCGGATGGATGCCAGAAGTGTCGGAGACGGTCTCCGGGGACGCCGAATACGTCGCGCAATGGGTCGCGGAACTCTACGAGGTGTCTTACGAGGTCGACGGCATCCAGGTCGGGGAAGCCGAGACGCACGCTTACGGGGAGACGGTGACGGTCCGCGAGAAGTACGAGGCCGCCGGCTCCGAAGTCAGCGACTGGTCTGCGGAAGGAGTCGAGATATCCGACGGTGCCTTCTCCATGCCCGCCAGGGACGTGGTCTTCAAAGCGACGTCGACGCCGGTCACGTTCTCGGTGTCCTGGAGGGACTGGGACGGGTCCGTCCTGGCGGAATCCGTGGCCCAATACGGCGAGACCCCCTTATTCCCTGGAAATGACCCGACCAGGGACGGATACGTGTTCGCCGGATGGGAGCCGGAGGTGTCCGCATGCTACGAGGACGCCGTGTACGTGGCCGTCTACAACGCGGCCAAGGACTCATACCAGGTCGTCTGGAAGGACTGGGACGGCTCAGTGCTCCTCACCATGACCGTGAGATACGGCGTGATGCCGATATATCCCTTCGAAAACCCGACCAGGCCGTCCGACGGCGTCTACGATTACGAGTTCAAAGGATGGCGCCCGGCCGTCTCCGCCGCCACCTCCGACAAGGAGTACGTGGCCGAATACCTCAGGACGGAGTCCCATGTCCCGGTGAAGGTCACCGGGATAACGGTCGACAAGGCCGTCATGACGTTGGGCCCCGGGTGCTCGGCGGTCCTTACAGCGAAGGTGGCGCCGTCGGACGCCGACGTGAAGGACGTGACCTGGAGCTCCGACAAGCCGGGCGTGGCGTCTGTAGACGAGGACGGCAGGATCACGGCAATCAAGCCTGGAACTGCCGTCGTCAAGGCGACGACTATCGACGGGGGCTTCTCCGCCTCCTGCACGGTGACGGTCACCCCCTACGAATACGTCGTCGAGAACGGGATCGTGACCAAGGAACTGGCTGAAGCGATAGCCTCCGCCGCCTCCCCCGGCGAGACGGTGACGATATCCTCGCCTGTGCAGTCGGTCTCGGTCCCCGCGGGAAGCGTCAAGAGCCTCGGAGATTCCGGATGCGCCATGAGGTTCCTGATGGGCGACGGGACCTCGGTATCCCTGGACGCGTCATCCCTCAAGACCGCAGGCTCGAAGGACGGGACGGTCATGGTGTCGGCCGGGACGTCCTGCCCGGAGCTGGCCTCCAAGGTCCCTTCCGGAGCGGTCATAAGAGACGTGTCGGTGTCTAACGGGTCCAAGCTGGACGTCCCAGCCATGGTCTCGGTGCCGTTCTCCGGGACGGGACCGGTCCAAGCCTCCGCGCTGATAGACGGAAAGGCCGAGGACGTCCCCGTGACACTGTCCTCCGGAAAGGCCGAGGTGCACCTGCCTTCCGCCTCGCCGACGGCCGTCTACGTCCCGGAGCCCGAGCCGGCGAAGGAAGGAGGGGTCAATCCCTTCCTGATCGCCGGATGCGCCGTCGCCATCCTGGCCATGATCGCCGCTGCGATGTTCATCCGTAAGAGGCGGTGAAAAAAGGCGGGACCCGGCTTCATGAAAGGCCGGGAATCCCGCCACCTTATATCGCCTTGCGCGATTCATCTTCATGAAGGGCAAGCAGGTCATCCCCACCGCGAAGAGATGGGAGTTCGACGAGCTCATGGAATATCTCCAGAGCCGCTGGGACGAGGGGTTCAGCCCCAAACCCGTGAAGTTCGACCACAGGCCGGTCATCGGCACATACATGGTCCTCCCTGGCACCCGCAGGTTCTGCGTGATGATTTACGTGAACGCCAAGGGCGTCGTCCTCATAACATACCCCACTGACGAGGAGTTCGCGATCAGGCTGATCGACGACATCCCCGGGAAGAGCACCCTGGCCGGGATCGCCGCACTGTCCCGCTGCTTCGACAGGGAGAAGGACAGGAAGGGGCCCGCCGAGGAGATGCTGCTGAAATACACGGAATATGTCAGAAGCCTGCTTGAGGAGGACGGCTAAATAGGCACATTTTTTAAACTAGTCGCCTTACACGGACATTATATGACCGTCAAACAATACCTCCTTGACAGGATTGCCAAAGGGACCATCCACATGGCGCTCATCGATCCGGACAGGCAGCCCGCCGAAGAGGCCGGCAAGATTGCCAAGAGGATGAAGGACGCCGGCACGGACGCGGTCATGATCGGCGGCTCCACCGGGGTCACCAGCGAGAACCTCACCGACACCGCCAAGGCCATAAAGAAGTACTCCGGGCTGCCGGTGATATACTTCCCGGGCGGGCCGGAGGCCATGAGCACCGAGGTCGACTGCATCCTGTACATGTGCATGATGAACAGCACCGAGCTCAGGAACGTCATCGGCGCGCAGGTGTACGCCGCCCCTTACATCAAGAAGCTCGGCATCGAGCCTATATCCATGGGGTACGTCATCGTCGAGCCCGGGATGAAGGTCGGCGAAGTCGGGAAAGCCAAACTCGTCAAGAGGGACGACGTGAAAGGCGCGGTCGCCTACGGCCTCGCCGCGGAGATGTACGGCATGTCCCTGTTCTATCTCGAGGCCGGCTCCGGAGCGGACAAGCCAGTTCCGCCGGAAATGATATCCGCTGTCAAGGCCGCCATAAGCATCCCGCTGATCGTTGGCGGAGGGATCAGGACTCCCGAGGCCGCGGAGGCCGCCAGGAAGGCCGGCGCGGACGCCGTCGTCACCGGCACGCTTCTGGAGCAATGCGACGACGACGAATGGCTGAAAGCCGTCGTCAAGGCTGCGAAGGGACTGCGATGGGATACAGCTACGACGACGAGAGGCCGTCCTACAACACGCCGATATCCCCCAGGGCGCCGATGTGGCTGACCCCCGAGGAGAGGGCCGCCGGGATCAACCGCGATCTGAAGGTCGCCGCCCGCAGGTACGTGTGCCCCGGATGCGGCAACGAGTTCAGCCTGTTCCAGTCCAGGGCGGTCGCCTGCAAGTTCTGCCCCCAGGCGAACCAGAACTGCCCCAACGTCAGATGCCCTTACTGCGACAGGGAGTACCCCATACGCGGTTTCGTCGTTCCTGACAGCAAGCAGGACGAGGTCCAGATCAACAACTACACGACCAACGTGTTCAACAACTGGCAGGATTCCTACAACCGGAGGCGAGGCTTCGGCCTTTCCTTATCATCAGCATCTGCGGATGCCTGTTGACCGCCGCCGCCACGTCTATCGGCCGGGGGTACGCATGGTACGCGCAGGACGTGCTCCCGTCCTCCGAGTCGGCGGCCCTTATGGAATCCACCGCCCTCGAGCATACCTCCGCCAACGTTCTGGAGCCGTCCATGTCCTCCCTCGCGGCGAGGACGGCGTCCGCCACCGCACGGGTCTGGGACATGTCGAACAACGCCGCCGTGGGGACGTCCACCTTGACGCTCCCTATCTCCACAGACCTCACCGACAGGGCGGAGACGCTCAGATCTTTGCGGCCTTTCTCGAAGGATACGTTCTTTGACACAGGGCTGCGAGGCTCGGGAGCCTTTACCAGGAAATCATTCACCATCTTCTCGACGCCGACCGGGCGGACCTTGAAGTCCTTGACGAGGAACACGGAATCGGCGTGCCGCACGGCGGACTCGTCGCCCGTGACCATCAGCAACGACGTCCCTGCACGCCCCATGGCGCTTCCCGCCTCAGACAGCGACACGTACGCCGTGTCCTCCGCGAGGTACCCCTTCCTTATCACGGACGGGTTGGAGTAACCCTCGTCCATCACGATCAAGCGGGAACCCATCTCCATGGCCTCCACTACCGCCGCGAACTCCGACGCCGGAGACGACGCCGAAGGGGACGAGAACATCGAGGGCTCCAAGCCGGGGGCGGGAAGGACGAACGAGGACATGTCGTCGGAAGTCACCGGCCTGCCCTCTTCGGCCATCACATATACCGCGTCGGGCACGGAAACCACGTACTCCCTTCCGTCCCCCGGGATATGGTTGTAGACTCCGGCGAACACCGCGTCCGCCAGGACCGACTTCCCGTGCCTGCTGGGGCCGACCAGGGCGGTGAACCCCTCCGGCACCCCCCATCCGCAGACAGGGTCGCCGTTGGGGACCTCGAACTCCACGGACAGGGACGGGTCGCAGGAGAACGGCACGGCGTCTATCATCGGGGCCATGTCGTCCTCCCTGCGTGGAAGCACGGACCCTTCCGCTACGAAGGCGACAAATCCCTTAGACTTCAGATCGCCACGGATGTAATCGGCGTTCTCGGCCGTGAAGACATGGTTGTACATCTTGGACGGCTTATATGCCGAGAAGAACATGGAATCGGAGACTATACCTTCGATCCTTCCGAATACCAATTCCTCGGCGGCGGCCGCGTTGACCTTCCCGCCGGTGCTGGGAAGGTCCACGGAGAACCTCGCCTCCAGGGAGTACTCGGTGACCGCGACGCATCCGCGGTCCAGGATCTCCTGCCCCGGGCGCGGCATGGACACCTCTCCCCCGTCCGTCTTCGGTATGGGGGCGCGGGCGCGGGTGCGGGCGGACTCCCAGAACCTGCGGGCCACGAGGTCCCTGAACGCGATCTTCCTCGAAGGCGTGCAATAGGCGTCCTCCGGGAACCCTGCGGCCTTCAGAGGCACGCGGACACGCGCATAGGTATGCCCGGAACGGTCGTTCTGGACCTCGACGAACGTTATCTCGAAGGATTCCAGGGAGAACGTGTTCTGTATGCCCTTGTATTTCGCGAACGGCTTGCCGTCGGCGTTCTTGAGAGTCTTCCTCAAAACCTCCTCCGAAGCCATCGTCTGACCTCCATGAGCAACGCGTCTATCCTCGGGTCCGAGCGCATGCGGACGGGACCTTCGCCCACCAGCTCATGGACGACGACCTCCATGGTGAGCCAGACCATCATCTTCTTCCTGAAGCAACCTGTATGCGAAACGCCGCGCCTGCCTACCGACCCGTGCATGTGCATGACGGGATTCCCGTCCAAGTCTGGAAAAATAGTGCCGGTCCCGGCCAGCTCGCAGGGCGCGTCTATCTTGAAGGTTAGCGGCTCTATCCTCTCCCCCACGGGAAAATCGGGCCCGGACACGAACTCCGACCCCGCGTCCACCCCGCCTATGGCAGAGACGGTAGCGCGGAGGATGCCCTTGTCGCGGCAGAAGGACTCGACGGCCTCGTGAAGCACCTCCCCCTCCTCCAGCCTGAGGACGAACGTCCTGCCTTCGGTGAGCTCGGAGAACCTCATGGGACCTCGGCGGAACTTGCTGTACCTGTCAAGGAGCCTGACCATCTTGTCGTACTCGTCCTTGGTGATGTCCCCGGAGTCCAGATACGTCTTGACGAACTCCTTTGCATCCTTGGTGGAGACCCTGGACGCCTTCGCGATGACCGATGCGAGAAACGCCGACGACTTGGCCGGGTCCATAGAAGAGGCCGAAAGGACCTCGTTCATGTCGTACTTGAAAGGATTGATCTTATGGGTGTTGAGCATCGATTGCCTTTTGGTGGACTCTTTGGTCCTGGGCTTGCCGCCGCCGCCCTTCTTGTTACCGCTGGACCCCGACTTGTCGGAGCCCCCGTAAGAACCGCCTGAGGGCTTGCCAGCGGGTCTGCTCTTCTTCGCTTCACCTGCCAAGATTATAACTCCGAGTGCCTCGAATCGGAAGTGTATATTTAAATGGTTCGTGAGCCTTTTATCTTAATCCGACATATGGTCGGCGCGACATGACCGATGAAACGTCGACGAGGATGCCGTCCGGAAAGACGGCGCTGACGACATACGCCATACTTCTCGTGGCCACCATAGCGCTGGCGGTGCTCGGCCTGGCCTTCGGCGACAGCGGCGACCTCATCCTCACCGTTCCAGTGATCGGGATTCTGGCCCTGACCCTCTTCTCCGAGCGCCACGCCTTGCACCTTCCGCCGCTGACTGTGGTCATGATATGGGTGTCGATGCTTTTGACGATCGTCAGCAGGGTGTTTTTGGACGGCGGGCTGATCTCGATCGCGGCAAGCATCCTCACGGGGATCAACCTGACGCTGATCGGCCTGATCATCGTGTTCATCCTGCTCCGCTCCATGCCGGGGACGCGCAACGAGAACCCGCAGGTCGTGGCCACGATAGCGTCCTGCGTCGCCATCGCGGTGTTCATGCTCATGAACCTGTTCCAGTTCGCGATGACGTTCGTGTTCGACTTCATCAAGTTCACCGTGGTCGAGAAGCTCATGGCCGAGCTCTGCTGGGTCATCATAGGCACGATAATAACCAACGTCCTTTTCATCGAGTTCCGCGACAGCAAGCTGTTCAAGTACACCGTGAACACCTTCCTCGAGAACAACAGCGAGACGCTGGGATTGGAGGAGAGGGAGAGGCTGGACCTGCAGGACCTCATAGCCGAGGGGGAGTCCGACCGGCTGGAGTTCAAATCCACGGTCAGGACCAACCTGGAGACTGGGGAGACCGACAAGAGGATGGAGAAGGCCGTCCTGAAGACGATAGTCGCCTTCCTGAACACCGACGGCGGGACCCTTCTCATAGGCGTCTCCGACGACGGCGAGATCCTGGGGGCGGACGTCGACAGCTTCGACAGCGTGGACAGGATGAACCTCCACATGACGAACATGATTTCCAGCGCAATCGGGAACGGGTTCATCCCTTACATCAACTTCAAGCCTGTCCTGATTGACGGAAAATACGTCGTGAGGGTGAGATGCGACAAGGCAGAGAAGGCCGTGTTCCTCAGGGAAGGAAAATCTGAGCAGTTCTATGTGCGCTCCGGGCCTTCCAGCGTGGAGCTCACGGGAATGAATCTCGTGAACTACGTGAATAACCGTAATAAAAAAGGGAAGAGGTTTGGAAGCCTGTGAAGACTCAGTTCTTCTTGGCGGTCTCGACGGCGTTCTTGGCCTTTCCGAGAGCCCTGGCGATGAGCAGGGTCATGATGACGGCCAAAACAGTCACTATGATCGCGTAGACGACCAGTCCGATAAGGTCGTCCCCTTCGCCGAAGACGGACTTCACGGCGGTCTTGATGGCTTCGTTCCAGGCAAGGGCTGCCACAAGCCCGAACGCGGCGGTGATGAGGGCCGCGAAGGTCTCGAGCAGCTGAACTTTCAACTCTTCAGATGCCATGGCCCGGCGTATCCCATATCAGTATTTGGATGTAATGCAACGGTTCCATCCAGAAAACACCGCCCCATCAAAAGCGAAGGGGCCGACTGCGTCGTCCCATTGAAAGCCGCCCTTCGGGCGGATTGAAAATGGAACAGACACGGCCTCAGTGTGTCAATAGCAGAAATAGCGGCCTGCGTATGTTCAGTCGCCAAACAAAACCACGCCGCCCATGACGGCAATGGTGCGGGGAAAGGGATTCGAACCCTTGAATCACTAAGAACGGGATCTTAAGTCCCGCGCCTTTGGCCTGCTCGGCTACCCCCGCCTTGCGGTCCGCGGATGCGGGACGGCGGTTATAATCCTTGGCGTCCCCGATGTTTAATACCAGTAAGGCGCATGGCCTGCCATGGCGTCCAAGACCCCGCGCGAATGGGAGCTGGAAAAGGCGATACGCGAGAGCCTCGAGGAGACGGAACGCTTCGATTCGCTAGGGGCGTTGGAAAGAGACGTCGAGAAAAGGCTGGAAGCCATGGGTGCCAGCGGGACAACCCCGGAACGCATCAGACGGGTGGGAGTGGCCAGAGGCCTCTTGAAACTGGACATAACCTACTCCCGCCGCGCCTCCATGCGGGAGAGGACGAAGTGCCCCGTATGCGGGAAAAAGCTCCAGGCCGTCTACAACCGCACGATCGACGGGGACGGCGTCATCGCCATGGGGTTCAATTGCTCGAGATGCGGATACAACGCCAAATCGGCGTTCATGACCCCTTCGAGGTATGTCGTCAGGAGGGGGCGACCTGGAAACGCGCGACAGAATCGAGCTTCTCAGGCAGGCGGAGGCCCTCCTGAACCAGGCGGCGGACCTGATGGACGAGGCGCTTAGGATGTCCGGCCTCGAGGCCCGTTCAGGGAAGGATGCCGGAACCATCCGCCGCAGAGCGTCTTCAGACGGGTACGGCGGAAGCCTGAAGAACCTTGCCCGCGACCTGGAATACGCATCCGAGGAGCAGCCTTGCTGGACGCAGCCCTTGACATCGCCTAAGAACCAAAGTCCCCAGCGACCGGTAGCAACAATAATATCGCCCCCCGCGGATGAGGGTGGCAGGGAACGCGATGAAGATCTGGGAGTTCGCGAAGGTCGAAGGCTCTAGAATAAAGGTCGACAACTGGATGTCAGACACCATGGGCTTGCTGGACGGAGGGTGCGTGTACAGCACGCTTTTCAAGCACCCCGAGCAGGGCCCGAAGGATTTCGAGATCATCCTCTCCATGTTCCCGCAGGAGAACTACCGCACCCTCACGCACATCACGATGTACCTGGACGACGTCCCGGGATCCAGCGCCCAGGCCGCGAGGTTCCTCGCCGAGAAGGAGATAAACATACTCAATTCGGTCTCGCTGAACGGGATATCCGACACGGTCATCGTATGGAAGATGATGGCGGACCTCAATTTCGCAGGGGAGGGCGACATGCTCCTGGAGAAGTTCGAATCCCTCAAGAACAAGGGCGACCCCTCCGTCTCCAAGATCCGCAGGATAGACATCAAACCTGCCGAGATCGGAAGGCTGTTCAAGAGCGGCCAGAACTCCGGCGGGAAGCAGGAGGTCAGGCGCGGCTATCCTTCTACCATAACCGGCGGATGCTTCGACGCCTCCGAATACAAGGATGTTCTGGGGGACATAGACGGCAAGAACGCCCTCATCACCATAGACGCCGACTCCTGGATCATGTCCATCACGTTCTTCAAGCCGGAGACCCGGCTGGTCAAGGCGGGGATCAGCATCCCGGACTGCCCCGGAGGCATAACCCAGATGCTGGGGATCATCGCCGGATGGAACGTCAACCTGATCTCCGTGTTCAGCAAGATCAAGGTGTGCTACCAGAGCATGTACCTGGAGCTGTTCATGGACATCGGGAAGAGCGGCAAGACCGCCGAGGACATCAAAAAGGCGCTCCCGGAAGCCATGTCCGGCCTCAACGGCGTGTACGCCTTGGAGGAATTCACGGAGCTAAAACGACGAAAGTTGTTACGGGTCCTCTCCTACAATATATAAAATGATGCTTTTTTGACAGTATCATTTATGTATCATATACAGCGGTAACATCCACATGTTCATATCCGGTTATACCCGCATGGACACGACGATAAGACCGGGGTCGTACCTGTCGGTCGTCCAAGTGTCCAGGGGGGAAGGCCGCGGCCAAGACCTGGAGGAGGTGGCCGCCAAGCTGCGCGCCGACATAGACGTCATAGACGGCGTGGCGGTCCGCTCGGACGGCTCCGACCCCTTGTCCATACCCGGCCTGTACACC
>JAFZXW010000074.1 GCA_017616575.1 Candidatus Methanomethylophilaceae archaeon | reverse complement strand
GGAAGGCACGGCAATCGAAGCCAGGATGCAAAACAGCGGAATCGCCGCGGCCAGGAGCGCCAAGGGGAGGACGGACGACCCTCTCCTCACGCGGGCGCCGATCAGACCGGCGAACGAGCAGAAGAAGAAAGTCCCCGCCAACGACACGGCCAAGGACTCCAGCAGCACAGGCGTGCACGTCTGCGAGGACTCCAGCATCGCCATGGCCGTAGCCGTCCCGTAAGCGGCGAGGACCAATGCGGAGCATACGGCCATCCCCGCCGCGAGCCTGCCGACGAACGCGGCGCTTCTGGATACGGGCAGGGCCAGCGTGATGTATTCCGTCATTTCGGAGCGTTCTGCCGAGACCGCGGACCCGCAGACCACGGACGCCGCCAGCATGGACGCAAGTGGCAAGGCGGCCAGTATGCATGACGCCCGGACGTCCGTCGTCTCTGAATCCAGGAAGAGGCCGGGCATCGCGGTCTCGAATGCGATGTACAGGGCAGGCATCGCGGGTATCGACAGGAAAAGGGCCCATATGGCCTTTCGTCTCGAGAACAGGGACATCTGGTTCAGGAAGCAGCACCAGGCCTGCGAGACGTCCGAAGGGGGACCGTACCTCCGGTTTTCGAGCTCCGAGCTCGTCTCGGATATTACGACAGGCATCGGACCTCGGCCTCCTGGTTGCCGGTCAGGGACATGTACAGGCGTTCTAGGCCGTCATAGGATTCGTCCATGGAAAGGAGCCCGAGCCCCTCCGTCTGGATCAGACCGGCTATCGCGGTCCTTTCCGCGTCCGTGCCGTCGAACCCGAGCCTCAAGGTGCGGCTGTCCACGGCTTCCGTCTCCGACACGCCTGGAAGGGCCGCCACCTTCTTCAAGAAAGCCGCGGTGACGTCCTTGTCCGTCTTGATGGTCAGGGTCGTCTTTTGTAGGAACCCTTTGACCACATCCTTCACGCTTCCGCCTGCGACCTTCTTTCCATGGTCTATGATCGTGACGGAGTCGCAAAGGTCGTACGCCTCCCTCAGCATATGCGTGCTTATGACCATGGTCGTTCCTTTCTTTTTGAGGCCGGCGATGATCTGGCGCATGTCCATCATGCCTCTGGGGTCCAGCCCTGACGCCGGCTCGTCGAGGAGGACGACGTCGGGGTCGTGCATGAGGGCGGTGGCGATCGTCACGCGTTGCCTCATTCCCTTGGAGAAGCCCGCCGTCCTCTTGTCGCGCCATGGCCAGATCCCGAGGGTCTCCATGACGTCCCGGGAGCGGACGCGGATCTCGTCCTTGGGGATTCCGCGCATCCTTCCGACGAAAGACAGCATCTCCGCCGGCGTGCAGACGGGATATGGCATCGGGGTCTCGATGACGCATCCGACCCGGGCCATGGCCTCCTTGTGTCTTCTGAAGTCCACGCCGTCGATCGATATCGTGCCGTCCGTGGGGAACTGGAGGCCGGAGACGCATTTCAGGATGGTGGATTTCCCGGCGCCGTTCGGCCCGAGCAGGCCCATGGTCTCGCCTTTGAGCACCTCCATGTCGAAGCCGTCCACAGCGGCGAACGATCCGTACCTCTTGCTCAGCCCGCGTATCTCCAGGCCGAAGCCTGCATCAGACGTCTCGACAGCCCCTGTCGCATTGCGGTTTTCGTTGCATCTCATCGTCAGACCTTGTGCGGACATCTGCGGAGAACTATTAGTAAATATCGTAAAACGATATGTAAATATCGTATTAATTTATTTTAATGTAATAAAACGTTAATATCGGCATTTTGATTTCATAGCATGGACTTCGGAATTGGCCGTCAACACGTCCTGGATAAAGACAAAGCCGTATCCTTTGCGATGTAGGCGGTCACGGCCGCCCTTATGGTGCTGACGGCGCTGGGCGTCATCGGCTGTTCACAGAACGCGTTAGCTCATGGATACGTTCTGGGTTTCCAGTTCGATTCATGTTTCTCCTTGACGATCTTCACTGCCGCTTCCGCATTGGCATGCTTTTTGGCCGACGGCCGCAGGCGCGATCCCGGAATCTACCGCAGGTGTTCCATCGCATCGGCTTTGCTGGTGGCCTCGTGCCTAGTGGCCGTCGCAGTCTACCTGTTCATCATCCCCGCCCCGGGATTGCATCACGGCGATGTTTCGTCCGGACGTCCGTGCTGGACCCTTGCTTCCGGGGCCGTGATGGCTTTGCTGTGCCTGTTGTTCAGCCGTTTCCGTGATATGCAGGAAGACATCGACAGCATAGTGTGATCATATGGCTATAGTGATACGGTTGGACCGCATGCTGCTGGAAAGGAAGATGACTCTGGTGGAGCTTTCTAAAAGGGTGGGCGTCACCCCGGTGAACCTCTCCAAGCTGAAGACGGGCAAGGTCAACGGGGTCAGGTTCTCCACCCTGGACGCGATATGCGAGGCGCTGGACTGCCAGCCGGGGGACATCATCGAATACCGCATGGAGGCTCCCCGGCCCTCGCCCTCGGACGACCCTGAGGATTCCCCTTCTGAGGCTTTTGAGACAGAACGGATGGCCGGGAGGCCGCGTTCCGGCGTCAACAGGTCTTTGGATGTGCGAGGCAGCCGGAATCATTCATTGCGATTCTTTGAGCCAGTCGAGGATGCTGACCACCCTGATCCCGTCGATGTCGTCCAGCATGAACTTGTCGTATGTTATCACGGTCTTGGGGTAATTGTCGGGTATGGCCTTCAGCGGCCGGAGCTCCCTCTCCCTCGTGGACTCGTCGTTCAGGCTCATGCACACCTGGTAATACGACGGCTTGCCCAGGGGGTCCACCATGAAGTCCACCTCGTGCCTTCCCACGGCGCATACGCAGGCGTTCCCGAACCTGTACATCAGCTCGTTATACACGACGTTCTCCATGACGCCGTCCATGTCCTCCTCCCTGAAGGCGCACAGGTGGTTCCTGACGCCGAGGTCCTGGGCGTAGAATTTGTCCTGGGTCGTGAGGTATTCCAAGGTCTTGAGGTCCAAACGTCTTGTGCGCAAGGCCAGGAACGCCTCCTCGATGTATTCCAGGTACTCCTCGATCGCATTGTGGCTGAGCTTCACCCCGCTTCCGACGATGACGTTCGACGCCTTCCTCGACGAAGTCCTGTCGCCTATGTTGCGCATCAGGAACCTGATGAGATTGCCGAGGCCGGCCGGGTTTCTAATCCGATGTCTTTCGATCACGTCTTTGACGTAGACAGTGTTGTAAGTTCCTGCTATCATCTCGGAGACGATCCTCGCAGGCTGTCTGTCTATGCAGAGTGCGATGGCCGGCAGCCCTCCGTAACGTATGAAATCGTCGAAGAGCTCCGCCTCGCTCCGTTGGGAGCCTTTCCTGAATTCCAGGTACTCGGAGAACGCCAGAGGCGCGACGCGTATCTCCAGGGACCTTCCCGACAGCTTGGTAGCAAGCTCTGAAGACAGCATCTTGGAGTTCGATCCTGTGACGTAGACGTCTGCTCCGGAATTATAGAATGACCGGACGGACATCTCCCAGCCGTCCAAGTTTTGGATTTCGTCGAAGAACAGGTATTTTCCCCTCCCGTCCCCGATGGCG
>JAFZXW010000073.1 GCA_017616575.1 Candidatus Methanomethylophilaceae archaeon | reverse complement strand
GGCATCCTTTATGATAAGAACATGGAGGCCCTGTTGCAGTTCCCCGGCGGTTGCAAGATGACCAGTTTCACCGTCCCTTCCACCGTCAAGACGATCGCCGTCAACTCGTTCTCCAACCTCACGGTCCTTACCGAACTGGTCTTCCCCGATTCCGTCACCACTATCAGCGACGGCACCACGACCACCCCTTCCTACTCGACATCGCCGCTGGTGAAGATGACCTTCGGCAAGGGACTCACGACCATCACCGGGGATCATCCGTTCATAGACCATCATTTCTATGACAAGGACGGAAACGAGCTGGATCAGACCGTCAAGAACCTCGAAGGCCACACCTTCGTCGGTACCGAAGCCTCTAAAATGGTCATGGACGACGGCGCAACCGACAAGGGTTTCCCCATATGGGCGATCGCCGCCATGGCCCTCGCGATCCTGGCTGTGATCGTCGGCCTCGTGCTATGGAAGAGGTCCCGCTGATCCCTTGAAACAGACTCCGGATCCCGGGGAGGAATCCTCCCCGAGGCCCGGTTTATAATCTATCAGGACTGCGGCCGACTCCGACGAGGAGAAGAAATCGATCCGCGTCCGACGGCCAAGGGCTGCGGTTCTGCCTGAGCCATATTTTCGCCGTCCGGAAGGACGGCCTGCCTGTGCGGGTCCCTGGACGGCTGGACGAGGTCGTATAAGGCCGCGGAACGCAGCGACGACCGCATGATGCGCGCCATGACGACATGCGAGAGCGGGAAGCTCCGCAGGTCCGACTTCGTGACCGTGAAGAGAAACGCGGACGTGCATGTGCCGGTGTCCGGGCGGAGGAAGCCGGAGTTCACCGCCGAGGAGCGCGAGGGGCTAATAAGGGAGGTCATGGGCCCCCGCGCGGGATCGTTCAAGCTCGAGTCCTCCAGCCGACTGACACCTTCGGAGGCCTTGGACAAATACCGCGCCGGGGCCACCGTGGAGCACCTGATCCATTCGCTGAAGAGGGCGACTGGACTCAAGCCGCGGAGGGCATGGAACGGGCCCTCCATCAAAGGGTCCATGCTGCTGGCCCTTCTGTCGGAGGTGGCCATAGCCATGGCCAGGCACGGGATGAAAGGGGTTCAGAAGACAGCGATAGAGCGCGGAAGGCGCAGGACTTCCGTCGAGAAGCCCTGCACGGAACCCATAATGTGGTCGCTGAGCCATTTGACAGTTACGAGGATCGTCGAGAAAGGGGTCGCAAGAAGGCGGCATTCAGCAATTGGGGCCCCATATCCGAGGAGATTTTCGCCAATATCGGACCCACGCATGCGGAATATGGCAAAGGCGGTCAGCGAAAGCTATGGACGGCGTCGAATGTCGAATGAGCCAGCATGACGAAACCAAGCGCCATGTGGCGAGGACGGGACCCATCGTCAGGACCGTCTTCCCGCAGTCGTCGGAGACGGGCTTCAAAAGACTCGTCTCCCTGGCGTAAGCCTCCTCCGCCATGACGGCCGCCGACGCCTGGCAGCGCCTCGCCTGGTCTCCACTGGACGCGGCGGCTTCCGACGAGGACCCTGCGCCCCCTGCGGAGGAGCTCGAAGCGCGCCGCGTTCTCCAGGGGGGCGCCCGTGTCGCGGAGCCCCCGGGGGTTCGCGCATAGTGCTTCCCCCTGGTCGGGAACGCCCTCCTCCCTGGTTTTCCCTGATCGTTGAGGGGTTTTTCATGGCATGAGGGCAGACATCCCATCATACCGACGGCCGGCAACCGCCAATAGCAACGATTATGGCGCCTGGCATCGCAGCTTGTTCGTCAGCACGGAGCCTGCGGCCTTGCACTCGGCGGGAGAGGGCACAGGCCCCCGCGCAGCCTTCTTCTCATGCTCCTTGGAATCCGGTATGGCGTCGCGGAGCCTCGTTTCCGTCCAGATGATGTGCCCTGCACGCGATTCCCGCGAAGAAAGCGATCTCGGAATGCGAGCCGGAGCCGTAAGGGCCTCCCCGGAGGCCGTCCGGGGAGGGTTTGGGGCCTTGCGGCCCTTGATGGTCTCAGGACACCAGGTACAGGGCGGCGCCGGACCCGGAGAACGTGTGCCCCCTGAGGCTCTTCGGCGTCGCCGTGATCTTCTGGTCGCCGTCGTAGAAGGACAGGCCGTAGAGGGCGTAGTCGCCTATGCCCCTGAGGCAGTCCCCGAACGCGATCTCCGTTATCCCGGTGCAGTTCCCGAGAGCCTTGAACTCCAGGAACTCCACGTTGGACAGGTCCGCGGACGCCAGGGTGGCGCACCTGAGGAGGGCGCTGCTGCCTATCGCCGTGACGGCGTAGCTGCGTCCGCCGTAGTCGACGGTGCTCGGTATGGCGGTCACCGCGCCCTCGTACCCCGTGGCGGTGACGGTCCCGGCGGAGGTCACGGTGTAGCTTATCCCGCCCACGGTGAACCCGCCGACGTCGCCGGCCTCGGACTCCATGCGGAGCACCTTGCCGGAGCCGGAGAACGAGTGGCCGCGGAGGTCCTTGGCGGTGGCGTCGAGGGCGCCGCCGTACTGGTCCGTGAACCTCAGGCCGTAGAACGCGTTGTCGCCCAGGTAGGTCAGCGTGGACGGCAGGGAGACGCTCTCCAATGCTGTGCACTCGCTGAACGCGCTGGGGAGGATCTTCCCCACGCCCTCCTCGACCACCAGCGTCCTCAGGTTTGCGCACTTGTAGAATGCGTACGCGCCCACGTAGGGCAGGCTGCCTGGTATGGTCAGGGTGGTCATCCCGTTGCAGTACGGGAAGGCCTTGGTGCCGACGGAGGCGACGGTGGACAGGTCCACGGTGGTCACGCCGTTGTTCTTGTAGAAGGCGTTGGCGCCGATGACGGCGCCGGACCCGGAGAAGGCAATGTCCTTCATCTTCGTGCAGGCGCTGAAGGCGCTCTGCTCCAGGACGACATTGTCGCCGGGGATGTCCAGGGAGACGATGCCGCACCCGTAGAAGGCGTAGCCTTCGATCAAGGTCACGGTCTCGGGGACCGCCAGGTCCCTGAGGGCGGAGCAGTTGGCGAACGCCTTGAAGCCCACGTCCTCCACGGACCCGAGGTCGAGGGACCTGAGCGTAATGCATCCGTAGAACGCCTTCTCGCCGACGGCAATCACCCGGAAGCCGACGTCCGCGAACGTGACGGAGGCCGGGACGGCGACGTCGACGGGGGAGCCCTCGTACCCGATCAAGGACGCCGTCGCCGGATCCAGGGAGGCGATCTCGTAGATCAGCCCGTCGACGGCGAAGACGGCGCCGACCTCGGCGGACGGCAGGGCCTCTATGACCAGCACGCCGGAGCAGTACTTGAAGGAGTAGTTCTTGGCCGAGCCTTCCGAGGGGGTCAGCGTGTAGCTGCCTGGGGAGAGGTCGGGGCAGGAGACCTTCGGAGCCTTGTACCCAGACGCGGTGGCCGCGGACTCGCCGTTGACGAATCCGGTGACGGACACCTTGTAGGCGGGGGCCGAGCCCTCGGCTATGGTCTCGCCGGCGTACCTGGCGGTCAGGACGGCCTTGGATATCGTCCACTTGACGGTCTTGGACGTCGTCTTCCCGTCGGACCACTCGTAGCCGTCCTTCAAGGTCAGCGTGGCCGTGTAGGAGCCGGCGTCCTTGGCCTTGCCGTTGGACACGGCGTAGCCCTCGCCCGAGGGCACGCCGGTCTGGGTCTTCCCGTTGTAGACGAGGCCGGTCGCCGCGGACGGGACCTGGACAACCTGGGCAGAGGGCAAGGGGGCCTCCGTGTAGAGGGCCGTGTAGGTCGCGGACCCGGTGACAGTAGAGGGCAGATCCTTGTCCCAGCCGGAGAACTCGTAGGAGTACGAGGCGTCGGCCTCCTTCACGGGGTCGGCGATCTGCGGGAACTGGGCCCCGCTCTCGAAGGCCTTGGACCAGGTCTTGGCCGTGGAGTCGTAGGCCCAGCCGGACTCGGCGGTCACGCTGGCGGACTCCCCGCCGGCCAGGTCGAGGGTCACGGTGTATATGGGCGTCTCGGCGTAGGTCGCGGTGTAGGTCTTCGACTCGGTGACGGAGGAGGGGAGCGCGGGGTCCCAGGCGCTGAACGCGTAGGAGTACGAACCGTCGGCCTCCTTCACGGGGTCGGCGACAGACAGGAAGGACCCGCTCTCGAAGGCCTTGGACCAGGTCTTGGCCGTGGAGTCGTAGGCCCAGCCGGACTCGGCGGTCACGCTGGCGGACTCCCCGCCATCGAGATTCAGAGTGACAGTGTACTCTACTTTCTTCTGGGTAAAGGATGCCTCGATGCTGACATCGGACTCCAAGATGAAGGAATATACTCCCTTCACCACGTCTGACGTCTTATCTACGCCGTCGACCGACAATGCATTCAATTCATAGCCGTAATCGGGAACAACCGCCAATTTCACAGTCTCCCCATCGACTGCACAATCCTTGTCAGCCATCACGGCCCCGTAAGAAACATCGCCTATCGTGATCGAATACACGATTTTATCCTGAGCGGAAGTCAGCTTCACACCGACTACGGCCCTGTCACCGATGTTATCCATCAAAACGTACTGCTTGCTGGAATCGTACAGGTGATACCAAGTCTTCGATTTCAATTCATCTGGAGAGACCTTGGATATGATCCAGTAATGAGAGTCGCCATATTGCTGACCCGTCAGGTCCCCATTGGTCTCCACCCATTCCAGATAGTCCAATGAATAATCCGCAGAATCCATATCTTTCGTATTAGCCAATGCATATGCGGACCATCCGTCGCCATACTCCTCGCTTACATCCATCCTTGCACCCAGCAAAACGCCATCAGACAAGGCCACATAAGCCGAAGACAAGGCTTCCATGGGGTTGGACCCATAGCCTTCGATCCACTTGGCATTCTCTCCGTCGCTCAGGAAGAAGAAATAGACGTTCTTCTCCGGAACGGTATACGTGAATATGTGCCCGGAATCATTGTACCAAGTCATCCTTCCATCAAGATCGGATCTGACTGCTTGGGAATTCCAGTTTCTGGGCAACGCTTTGGTCGTATAGGATTCGATTCCCGAATCTGTCACCGCCAAAACAACCATGGTGATGTCGTTGCCAGCGTATGGGATGACGTACACATATGCGAGATTTCCGTTGTCGGCCGTCGCATACGAATCGTCCACAACTATGGATCCATGCGAGAATCCTGCACCCATGGAGGACATCAAGGTCAATGACTTGCTGCATGACCCGTTCTGAGCATCTGCGATGGAGTATGCCTGCAGCTGACCGCCCACCAGCACGTAACCCCTGTTTCCGTCTACGACAAATTCAGAGACCGCCAGTTTGTTTCCGGTGAAAGTCAAGTACTGCACTTCTCCGAATTCCAGCCCGTTGACGTCCACGTACGCCATCGTATCGTCACGAGATGCCGCTACAGCGCCGAACAGACCTTCGGAATACGATGTCAGGAACAAGGTGCCATCGCTGTAGGAGATCCACCCGTCATCCAAATACATGGAATTGATTCCAGGCATGGCGCATGTCTGGCTTTCCCCTGTCGTGAGGTTGACGCCGATTATACCGCGGGAAATCCCCGACGCATAGATGCGGTACATGTAGTCGTCGACGAAGACGCTGTGGGCAAATCCGTAGTCGGAATAAGTACCATAGATCTCCGTCACCAGAACGAGGTCCTTCATCTCGTCCGTCGTGTCCGGTACCTCGTCATCGGACGTGAATCTGTACACGGAATCTCCAGACGTGTAGAAATAGCCGGAATAGTACTCGACGCCGGTGACTGTGGTCGGTATCTTGAAAATGGGGTTCAACGACAGGTCAAAACATTGCCCGGTGTTGTAATCTACGATCACCCCATTTCCATACCCGAGCTCGTGATAGAAGTCGGCGGCCTCCCTGGACTCGGCTTTAGCATAGATGTATCCCGTATCGGATTCGGCGGCATAGATGTAGTTGCCAGCCCTGAAATAGATGCTGTTGCCGACGATCAAGGGCACGGAGTCGGTTCCTGACCACACCATTCCGGAAGTGATCACCTTTCCTCCCAGTTCGGAGACGCGTACCAGCCTCAACAGGTCATCGCCTTCAGGCAAGCCCCTGTTGACCACAGAATTAAGTCCAGAGCTGGGGGAATAGTAGACGTACTCGAACCTTATCTCCACGTCTGAATCGATATTCTCGATTGTAAGCGGCTGATCCACGCTGAGCTCGTACAGCTGGCCGGATTTTTCATAAACCCAATTGGTCACTTCGTATCCAGGATACGGGGTGAAAACCAGCGTCACCGAGCTGCCAGCCTGTGTTGATATTTCGGTGACGACCTGACCATTACAGGTGACAGCACCAGGCCCGGTCTCGATAGTTATCTTCAGATCCCTGTCGGTCCAATCGGCATACAATTGAATCGGCTCTGATACGGGAGCGGAGAAGTCGTAGCTCTCCTTAGGCGATATCGAGACGCACCAGCCGTACTCGTCCGAAAAGTCCGCCCCGTCTTTGACAAACAAGGGGATTTCCGAATCAACGATGGTCTGGCCGGATGGGATGTACAACAACACCATGTCTTTTCCATCGCAGTATCCTCCATTTCCGTTGAATATCACAGGAATGGTGCCCAGCGTCCTATCCTTGACCGTGATCTGCACGAACACGTCGCCAGTGATGGAACTGATGACTATGCTGCCCTCGGATAAGGAGTACTGGGAATTCGACGTTTCGACGTCCACGTCATAAATGGTGTATCCGCCGGAAAAGGTCGGAGTGGCACAGAATGATTCCCCGGTGTCATCGGTCATCCAGGAGATTCTGACATCCCCAGCCTCACCCGGCAGGTATATGTTGTTGTCCATGAACACATATCCGACGAAAACAGGCCCGTACAGTTCGAGATAGGGTATGAACTGTTCCGGGAATCCGCTCGAAATCACGAATATAATATCCAGATTCGATGTTTCGAAACTCCGCTCGCTTATGGAGAGCCCTTCGAACGACTGCATCTGAAGATACACGACGGCAAGGGAGTCCGCCGAAAGCACTGCACCATCGGACACCTTGACCGGAGCCTCAATCCTCAATTCATGTAAATCGGTGCCGGAGAACGCTCCTTCGCTAATCTCCGTTGCCCCCATCGATTGCCCTACCGTGACGGACGATACGGAAACTTCGGCCGCGATGAGGGACGTGCTATCCTCGCTCGTGAATAGCAGGCAGCCCTGGTCGGCTCTGAACACCTGGTTCTCGGAGCATTGGATGGATTCTATACCGTCCAGACAAACTGAATTGATTGCGATGATGTCTGAACCGATCACCAGATTATTGTCGTCATCCAATGACCTTACTACCTTGTCGGCGTTGACGACCGTGCACGCCAGTTGCATTTCATAGACTCCAATCGGCAAGATGCAACTGACGGTGTAATCTGTAGCCTTCACATATTTCAAGTGAAGGCAATTGGAAAGGTCCAGATTGTATTCCCTGCCATAAGCCTCCCCTATAGCGTCATCCAGCTTCAGCAGTTCGGAACCAGCCTCGAACGATATGTTTTTCGCATAGCCCTCAAAGGCATATTTCTGGATATATTCGATTGACGAAGGCAGAACCAAGTCCTCCGTAACATAGGGAGACTGCGAATAGAACGCCTTGCTCCCAATCGTCTTCACACCGCACGGCACGTTCTGGCCATCCACCATCGTGAATCCAGAAGGATACACAACATCGGCGCAATT
>JAFZXW010000072.1 GCA_017616575.1 Candidatus Methanomethylophilaceae archaeon | reverse complement strand
CACGGACGCCGACTCTTATCTGAGGGCATACCTCGGCATAGACTGGAACTCCTTCGTGAACCCGAGCGTCACGATCGAGAGCTGGGCATGCGACGACATAGGCGACGACGCCTCCGGCGAGATCGTCCTGATGGCCTCCAACACGGTCAAGGGCAAATTGGAATACGGCAACGGCTACGGAGTCTGGGCGCAGATACTGCAACCGGAATCCACGGGCTTCAACGGCCTGTACACCGTGACCTTGACCGCGAGCAAGGCCGTCGACCCCTGCTTCTACAAGTTCAAAATCGACGTGGAGGACACCATAGCGTCAGAACGGTACTCCCAGCAGTACTATTACGTCATCTACATGAAGACCGTCGCCGAGAAATGCAACGTGGTCGTCAAGGACGGCAACAGCTATGTGAGCGACATGGTCATCGAGCGCAACACCCCTTACCAGGTCTACCTGGAGACCGATGAGGGCGATTACGACTGCGAGCACTACTACTTCTACGCGGAAGGCCTCCCATACGGCGTGAACATGAAGACAAACGGCATCATCGAAGGAGAGGCGCCAATCCGGACGATAATATCCAACCCGACCGGGACTGCCACGCTGTACGCGGTCAACATGGCGGACGCGACGGAGGTCCACACAGGGACGTTGACATATTCCATCGTCCCAAAGGATTCGTTCGAATATACCATAAGCACGGGGCAGACCATATCGTGTTTCGAGGACGGATGCTGCGCGATCAAGAACGCCGACGTCCTGACCGTGACGATTCTAGACACCGACGGCAACGACATAACCGTCGCCGACGGATTCACTGCGGCGTACAGCGCCGACGGTTCGACCTTCACGCCGATCACACCTGCCGTAGTCGATGAGCGCCTGACCGTCACCCTTCCCGACACCAGCGACTACAGCGGGATCGTCCAGCTCCACATCACGAAGACCGCCTTCGACGGCCGCACGTACGAGTCCACGCTCCACGTCATGCTGGTCGGGCCGGTCGTGCATTCCGGCCTCAGCCCCGCCTTGAAGTCCTACTGAAACGCCGAATCCCCTGCGCATCGAAGGCGCCAGCGTCGCGAGGACCGGGCATCGCTTCCGAGTTCCCGGCGGATACTGGCGCTATGTTTTTAGTAAGGTAACATAATGATGTCGCCATTTGCAAGCACATCTCCTCGGGTGAAAACATGGTGGACACGATGGCTGTCAAAACTGGTTATTTCAAGAAAGGAACGAAAAGGAATGCGGCTATAGCGTTGGCTGCCGTGTTCGCGGTGGCGGTGCTCCTGGTCTCGTCCATACCCGTGCCGACGCAGGGCGGCGGGACCGCCGTGCCGTCCGAAGGGTATTCCGGCGAATACCACGTGGTGAGATACCATCTGAACGCCCCGTCAGAGATAAACGGGGATTACAACGTCGACGTGGTCCAGAGAGGCGACGGCACCGGAACCGACCCTTACCTGGACGTGGTGTACTACGGATCCATCGTCTCCACCGAATACAACCCTCAGCTCTGGGCGTCCACCATACCCACCCGCGAAGATGTGAACTGGAACTGGCTGGAGATTCTGGACTACAGCGTAGGCAATACGCTCGTCTTCACCGGATGGAGGTACAGCTGGGAGCACGGAACCTCGACCCACTACCCCGGGGAGGTCATGTCCGCGGCCGACCTCGGGAGCGACCCGAACGACGGCGTACCTAACAACGGCGTCCTGGACGTCTACGCCACCTGGGGCACGGTCGACAACGTTCAGACCGTCACGTCCCAGAGCAGCTCGACAGACGTCCAATCCGCCATCGACGGCTTCACGGGCGGCACCGCCTACACCAACTTCATACTAGTGAAGGCCGGCGACGCCGTCAACCTGAGCGGCAAGACCCTTACGACCGGGAAGCCCGTCACCATCCGCACCGAGCCGGTGAGCGGCTTCAGTTCGATAGGAAGGCTGGACGGAAATGGAAGCACCGTGATCAAAGCCGGCGCAATGCTCATCATCGACGACATCGGCCTCAGAATAGCTACCCCGGACAGCAAGCATGGGGCGACGAACAACGGGATCGTCGGAAACGGATACCCCCTTATCATAGGCACAGGCATCATGTCCTACTACGGCTTCGGACTAAACGACACCTTCGGTCAGAACACCAGCAAAGGAGAGCGTAACGGATACCCCGTGCTGAGAGGGGGCTCGACGGCCAGCAGCAGCGCCCTCAGCAACGACTGGCCGGTCAACGTGTACCCCGCCAAAGACACCACGGCCGGCGAATACGGCAACATCGCGTCGGTGCTGATAGTCCACAGCGGGACGTGGTCGAACATAATCGCCGGCAATTCCCAATCCGTCACGAACGGCTCCGTGTACAGCGTTCTTAGGAGCGTCACCGTTCTGGACACGTATGCGTGCGGAGGCACGTCCAGCAACGGGACGTACACGGTCAAAGGTTCGACCTACGGCTATATGGTAAACGCCAACGTCGTCGCGGACTCGTACGAGCAAAAGGCGATGGGGGTGGAAAACTCGTCCTACAAGTATGTCCCCGACCACGCGCTTCCCGCCTGGCCTTTCAACATAGATAGCAACAACGGCGACAGCAGCCTCAAAAGAGCCTTCGTCTACGAATCCACGGTCATAACGGGAGGAGGAGGGTCCAGCGGGTCCGGGAAAGTGATGAAGAACACGAACGTCTACATCTCCGGCACGTCGACGGTATGGGACACGCAGGCCGCAGGGAGGTCGGACAAATCCCCGGTCGGCGGCACCGGGCTGGTAGAGCTGTCCGGAAAGGCCGTCTCCCAGCACATCATGTGCGGGTCCGCCACCGACGGCGCCGCCAACGACACCAAAATCATAGACAGCACCAGGATCGTCGTGAAGGACTCGGCCATGGCCGCGACCCTCTGCGGAGGAGGGTACGACACATGGAGCGCTCCGAGAGGCGCGTCCATGATGGACGGCGGGACCGTCGAGATAGAGATCACCGGCGGGACCGTCTGCGACGTGTTCGGAGGAGGGTTCAGGGCCCTCGTCGGGACCAGCTCCAAGCCCATCGACTCCATCACCATCAGCATCTCGGGAGGGACGGTGCTCGGAAACGTCTACGGAGGCGGCTCCGGCGGACTGGACAAGATAAAGCACACCAACGACAAGGGGACGCCCTGGAACGACAACAGCCAGACAGGAAAGAACGACAGCACCGGGAAGAGCAGGGTGTACGTGAAGGACGTCGCCATCGACATATCCGACGACGCCCGCGTCATGGGGAACGTCTACGGAGGCGGGAAGAGCGTCCCCGCCATAAGCAACTACTACGGCTACTCGTTCTTGACCGACGAGGGCGCATCCGGGAGGGGGGATGTCGCGGCCCTCTACTGCGACAGCGTCAGCATCTCGGTCTCCGACAGCGCAGAGATCGACGGGAACGTGTTCGGAGGCGGAAGAGGGGTCGTGGTGCCGACCTCCTCCGAACAGGACGAGTGGACCGAATACACCCACATCCTCGTGATGACGCCGGCTGGAGCGAGATACATAGAATGGGTCACCAACGGCAGCGCCTCCCTGGAGCAGAACTGCACGTTCTACAACATGAACTACAGCAACTACGCCAAGGCCAACATCCCCTTGACCGCCGGTGCGGCCGACCCGGGCATCAGCATAACGATCGAGGACGACGCCACGGTCTCATCCATCTACGGGGCCGGGGCGAGGAGCAAGACCGTCGGCTCCGCCAACGTCGAGATAGAAATCTCTGGAAACGCATCCGTAGAGGACTCGGTGTTCGGCGGAGGGATGATAGAATCCTTGAACGCCGCATCCGTATCCATCGCCCTGTCCGACACGGCCACGGTGGGCTCATGCGTATATGGCGCAGGGGCGGAAGGCCCCGTAGACCTCTCCGGCGATCTGGACATTACCATCTCTGGAACGGGGACCGAGATAGGCGACTCGGTGTTCGGCGGGGGCCTGAAGGAGAAGCTGGAGGCGACAAACGTCAGCATCAGCATCTCGGGCGGCACGAATATCGGGTCCTGCGTGTACGGCGCAGGAGCAGAGGGGAAAGTCGAGCTCTCGGGGAACCTAGACATAGCGATCTCGGGAAACGCATCCGTAGAGGACTCGGTGTTCGGCGGGGGCCTGAAGGAAAGTCTGGACGCGATGAACGTCAACATCGACGTCTCGGGCGACACAGAGATCAATTCCTGCGTGTACGGCGCGGGTTCCGAAGGAGAAGTGACTCTGAACGCCGGGGCAGGCACGACGTCTGTGCATGTCGGAGGAGACGCCGAGGTCCACGGCTCGGTCTACGGCGGAGGGCTCAAGGCGGAGCTCGACGGGAACACGAGCCTGACCATAGACGGGAGCTCGACCATAGACGAATCCGTCTACGGCGGAGGAGACATAGGGGCGAGGGACCCGTCCGCGGTCACGACGACCCAGACCCTCGTATACGGGACCTCCGACGTACTGGTCGACGGGAAGGACGGGGCGAGCATCGCCATGAGCATCCTCGGTGGCGGGAACTCGTGCCTCGTGAGCGGCAACAGGGCCGTGCTCATAAGGGACTACGTCGCGCCGGCACGCATGGAGTCCCTCCAGAGCGCCACCACCATGGACGTCGTCCGCTCCACGATCTACCTGGACGGAAGGGGGATCGCCGCCACCGCGGCCCCCTCCCTGAAGTACTCGCTTTACGACATCGACAAGCTGAGGCTGATGGACGGATCCAAGCTGGGCCTGTCCCAGACCGTCGACGAGGTCAGAGGGTACGAGAGCTGCATCTCCAACGGCGAGCCGTCCACCGAGTCGAACCCCTCCAACACGCTGGTGGTGAGCGGAGGAGTGATGTTCAACACCGGCTACGACACCATCCTGAACGGCAGCGTCTACGAGAAGTACGGCCTCATCGGCGGCTACACCATCCTCTCGAAAGACATATCCGACGAGTTCTACGGGGCATACGCCTACGGAAGCCACCTGTCCACAGGAGGCTTCGTGGAGAAGAAGGACGGAGAGTTCGAGGTCATATTCTCTGTCTACAGGAGCGGAGAAAGCTTCCACGACGAGTTCAGGCTATGGACAATATCCGGGGCGATAAAGCAGAACCTGGTCCTCGTCGCGACCTATAACGGAACCGACACCGTGGTCTCCTCCCCCTCCACGGAGACGATCATGCCCATGTCGCTCAGCGACGACAGCAGGATGCTGTTCACGGGAGCCACCGTCTCCCTAGAGGACGATGCCAACCTGGTCGCGGACTTGGGATCCATCATCGATTCGAAAGACATGTGCATCGTCGTCGGATACGGCAGCGACGAGGGATACACTAAGTTCAACTACAATTCCGTAAGCGGCACGTACCTCGGGGTCCCGATAACGAGAAGCTTCGCGGACGAGTACGTGGGCTCCGAAATCAACAGCATATCGAAGATCAGGATCGGCATGTGGTACAACGGCGACATCCCCTTCACGGGGGACATCGGAACCCTGAGCCTGGAGTTCCAGGAGGTCGCCCAGATATCCGTGAACGACACCGTCACATACGTCCCGATATGCAAGACCGAGGTCATCGTGAGCCTCTACTGCGTCACGAGCACGTCGATCTTCGCCGACCCGGACGTGGAGAAGGAGCACAGGATAACGATATCGGTCAACGAGGGCGAAGGGTCCGGGAAGCTGGTCATTCCCGACGGCTACAAGGACTGCACCGTCACGCTGATAAGTTGCGACGGCACGGCGCTGGACCTCTCGGAAGACCTCGAGATGCATACCGCCTTCAACTCGTACGGGACCAAGGGATGGGAAGGGGCCACCGGAAGAGGCGGGCCCATAACTGATTGCATAGGCGAGGCATACGCCTTGTCCGGTTCCTTCACCGCCAGGCTGGATTTCGACGCGAAGAACATCACGGACAGCAAGCTCGACACGACGGCGACGCTCCATTTCGTCATCACCCACAGCGACGGGACCGAGGACATGTTCCGGCTGGTCATCGACTTCGAGACGGTAAAGGAGCACCTGGTCCAGTTCTTCGCCCCCCTGTACGACGCCGGGACCCTCAGGGCGTTGAGCAGCGGGGAGAAGGTCACGGTGATACCTCCTCTGTACACGCTCGAGGGGTCCCGCATCGTCAACCACGGCGACCAGCTGTCGCAGGGAGACTACCCCATAACCTACGACTACTTCCAGGGATGGTACCTCAACCCGGAGTGCACCACGCACTTCGACACCACGTCCAGGATCACCGAGGACACCAAGCTGTACGGGGGATACAACTTCAAGGCCATCTTCCACCTGTACGGGGAGGTGTACGAGACGCTCCCGGAGACGATCGTCAGCGACAACGTGGCCATGCTCACGGCCATTTACGAGGACCAGACCGCGCCCGCCGAGATCGTCTACCACTTCAAGTCCGGCGGCTCGGACGCCAGCCGTTCCGAGAGCGGGCACATCGGGATGGGCTACGTCCTGCCTTCCATCGAGAGCCTGTCGGGGGACCCGTCCGGGTTCAAAGGCTGGCTCCTCGACGGGAAGGTGCATCCTGCAGGAAAGTCCATGATCGTATATTCGGCCCAGACCGCGCTCACCGCGATCTACGAGTCCACCGATCCCGCAACCGTCATATTCGCGGAGAACGGCAGCAACGGGCTCGACATCATAGGCGATCCGCTCACCCTTCATATCGGGGACACGCTGACCCTCCCCGCTTACAGCGGCACCGGGTTCAACGGCTGGGTCTACAACGCCTCGCTGTACCAGCCGGGAGACGAGGAAGTCGTATCGGACGGCCTTATGACCTTCTACGCCCTCCTGGACAACAGCTCCACGTACTACGTGGTGACCGGAGCCGACGTGACCACCCATCCCGGGGCGGAGATCACCCTGCCCATCCCCGAGAAGATCGAAGGGTTCAGGGGATGGATGCTGGGAGGGGCGTTCTACTTCCTTTACGACGAGTCCGAGGTCGAGATAACCGCGCCCAACACAGGATTGGAAGTCACCGAGATTTTCGCGCACAGCGAGATATCGGTGAACGTCTCCTTCGACGACGAGAAGGATACGGACACGCCGCCGGCCAACCCGGACGTGACCGCCTTGTTCGGAGAGAGCCTGAAGATCCCGAGCCCCTCGTCGTCCGAAGGATTCCACGGATGGTACTGGAACGGCAAGGTATACCAGCCGGGCGACGTCTTCATCATCCTGACCAACGTAGACGACAACGACACCCCCGACGATTTCACCGACGACGTCGCCACGCCCATAGAGTTCGTCGCGATGTACGACGACAACGCGCACGAGATAAACTTGGATGAGGGCGAGGTCGGGGTCCTCGGCGGCTCCAACGGATATGTGTACGAATCCGGACCGGTATGGGTGCCTAACGGCGTCAACTGGGGGACTCCAGGTGCACCGGTCTCTATGAAATTGGTGGTGCCTCTCGCAAGGGAAGACTTCAGAGGCTGGAAGGTCGGAGACGTGTACTATACGATCGGGGAGAGGGCGAAGGCCTATGTCGTCCCGACGGAGGACGAGGTCGCCATCCCGATATATCAGAACGACAACCTGCCCGCCTTGGTGAGCTTCGACGACGGGACCCCGTCCATATCGACCACCTTCGGCAATATCATCAACCTCCCGTGGCCTACGAATGCTGAAGGGTTCAAAGGCTGGTACTATAAGGGGTTCGTGTTCCCCGCGGGGTACACCTTCATCATCACCGAGGAGATCACGGAATTCACCGCCATGCATTACGGCGCCGGGACCAACGACTGCCATCTGCTTGACACGAGCGAGGGGAACCTGTACGTCCTCCACGGGAACGTCTATTCGTACGAGGAGGCCAGCAGCCTGTACGTGCCCGACTACATCACCGAATGGGACAACCATATCGAGATCGTCGACGGCGTCCCCTCCGTGAACTACAACGTGACGGTGAACATAGACTTCGGGACCTCCATGTATGGAATCCAGGCGAAGGCGGGGGACGAGGTCGAGCTGCCATACCCCGTCTACGAGGAGGGATTCAGGGGCTGGCTGGCCGGAGGGGTCGTCTACACGCCTTCCGCCGACGGGACGTGCACATACACCGTGCTCGACAGATACTCCTACATCCGCCCCATAGACATATCCAGCATCGTCGACTCCAACCCCGGGTACTACACCGAGGGGAGATGGTACGACGACGACGGGAACCAGAGGTTCTACGACGTCGACGAGTACGGCAGCCACGAGAACGAGTTCGTAGACGACATAGACAACATCGTCAAGGACACCGTGTTCCACCTGGAATGGATCGGAAAGGAGATCGTCGTGAAGCCCAT
>JAFZXW010000071.1 GCA_017616575.1 Candidatus Methanomethylophilaceae archaeon | reverse complement strand
GTTGCGGTTGGGAACGCCTATAGGCAGCATCGGGCCGTCGCCCTTCACCTGGAAGGACGTCACGCACACGGTCGTCTCCGTCGGCCCGTAAAGATTGTAGAGGTCCAGCCAGTCAGGAGGGGACAAGGGGACCAGGGCCTCCCCGCCCAAGCCGAAATACCTGAGGGTCCTGCACGTGACGACCCCCATGAACATGCGCCCCATCTGGGTGGTCATGAACCCGTGGGTGATCCCGTTGTCGCAGTAATAGGCGTCTATGGCCCCCAGGTCCTTGCGGATCTCGTCAGGAATTATATGCAACGCCGCGCCGCTGGCCAGGGCGGCATGGGTGTCCATCATGCAGGCGTCGAACCCGTAGCTGGCGTACGACGCGTACCTGGACCCGGGGCCCAGGCGGATCTCGGGGATTATCCAGTTGAGGAACGCGACCAGGTTCCTGTGCTCCAGGACGCAGCCCTTGGGCTTCCCCGTGGTCCCGGACGTATACAGTATTATGAACGCGTCCCCGGGGGACGGCGACAACGCGGAGACGTCCGGCGCAGGGCCTGCGAACCTTGACTCGAACTCGTCGGTGAACAGGACCTCTCCCTTGTACCACGGCACCAGCCCTATCAGCGAGCGGTCGGCGATCAGCAGCCTGGCCCTAGCATCCTCCATCATGAAGCGGATGCGCTCCTCCGGGTACGTCGGATCCAGGGGCTGGTATGCGGCGCCGGATTTGACGACCCCTATGGTCGCCACGGCGACGGCCTCCGACCTAGGAACCAGGACGGCGACGAAGTCGTCCCTCCCTATTCCCTTGGACGAGATGTAGGAGGCCAGATGGTCCGTCACCCTGTCCAGCTCCCCGTAGGCGATCTCCTTCCCTTTGAACGATACCGCGACGGCGCCCGGGTCCCTCCTGGCCGCCCTCCTGAACATCGCCGCCACCGTGTCCGAACGGTCGTACTCGAAGCGGGAGGAGTCGACCTCCTCCAGGAACCTCACGTCCTCCGGCCCGGCAGCTTCGACGTCGCGGAGGGATGAAGCGGAAAGGAAGCCTTCGGCGCATCTCCCGAAGCAGGAGATGATGCTCTCGGCCATCCCCTCCGAATACATCGAGGAATCGTACTCCAAGTCGGCCAGGAACCCGTCGCCGTCAGGATACACCTGCAGCGTCAGCGGGAACTGCGCATCCCCTATCTCCATCTGGGCGCCCCGGACGCCCTCTCCCTCCAGTATCCCCTGGTAGACGAACATCGTGTCCGCGGAGACGCCGGCCTTGGCGGATATCTCGGTGAACGGGTAGATGTCGTTGCGGACCGAAGCCGACAGCTGCTCCGCGGTCTTCCTGACCAGCGCTCCGGGGCTTTCGTCCATGTTTATATCGAACGTCACCGGCAGGGTCTTCACCAGCATCCCCACCAGCCTGGAGGTCCTCCCGCCAGTCCTGCCGGAATGCACAGTGGCATGGCAGGAGCGGCCGCTATAGCAGAAACGGGACATCACGAACCCCATGACCGACTGGAAGAACGCGTTCTCCGTCGCGCCCGAGGCCTCCGCGAAAGCCTTGACGCCGGAGGCCGGCACGCCCAGCCTGGACCTCGACCTCCCCTTGCTTCTCCCCTCCCCGTAGACGTCCCTTTGGACCACGGACGTCCCGTCGGTCTCCGAGAGCAGGTCCGAGAAGTACTTCTCCGCGCGGAGGTACTCCCCGGATTCCGCCCGTTCCGCCTCCTCGTCGGAGACGTCCAGCATGGTGAACCGCTCCGGGCTCACCTCCGATCCGGAGAGGGCGTCCTCCAGGTCCTGCATGAAGATCAGGCCGGAGGAGCCGTCGAACATTATGTGGCTGAAGTCGAGGAAGAGGTCCACGGCTCCCTCGGTGCGGAACACGCAGATCCTGTACAAAGACTCGGACAAGTCGAACGGCCTCACGAACCCGTCGCGAAAGGCCGCCAGCTCCTCCTCGGACCCTTCCCTCTCCTCTATTCTGACTTCGGCGCCCGGATGGGGTATCATGCAGGCCTCGCCGCGCGCATCGGGGCCTATGGTGCATTTGAGGCACGGGTGGGCCTCCACGACCTTCCTGACGGCCGCGGCCAGGTCCTTCCCCTCCAGGCGGGCGGCGTCGTACCTGACGTGCATCGGGATGTTGTACATCACCGACTGCGGATTGGCGTAGCATTGAACGTAGACCCCCAGCTGCGTCTTGGTGAGGGGGTACATGTCCTTCGAGGGCTTGGAAGCGGAGGCCTTCGTCGTCCCCTCCACCAGCTTCCCTATTATGTCGTCGGAAAGGGACGCCACCGAGCATCCGCCCAGCATTGACGTCACGTCCAGGTCCACCCCGAACCTCCCCATGACCTCCGAGGTGAACTTGATGGCCGTCAAGGAGCTCAGGCCGCAGTGGAGCAGGTTCTCGTCGTAACGGTAGTCGCCCCTGCCGGTGATCGACTTCAGTATCTCCCTGACCCCGCGGGTCACGGCGTTCTCCTCGAACCCGGCCGGCTCTGCTGTCGGCTCGGAGCCGCTTCCTGGCGCGGTCGGGTCGGGCAGGGAGCGCCTGTCCACTTTGCCGCTAGCGTTCAAAGGCATCCTGTCCAGGCGCATGAGGTACGCGGGGACCATGTAGGCGGGGAGCTTCCCTTTCAGATAGTCACGCACATCCCCTTCGCCGACGTCCCCCGCCGCGACGTAATACGCGCACAGGAACGTCTGCCCGTCGGACCCCTCGAAATCCTTGACGGCGGCCTGGACGACGCCCGGGATCCCCGACATGACCCCGGCGATCTCCCCCGGCTCCACGCGCTGGCCGTTGATGTTCACCATCCAGTCCTTGCGCTCCAGGAACAGGAGGGACCCGTCCGGAAGGCGCCTGCCGAGGTCGCCCGTGCGTACCATCACGTCGAACCCGTCGCGGTCCTTGAACGGATT
>JAFZXW010000070.1 GCA_017616575.1 Candidatus Methanomethylophilaceae archaeon | reverse complement strand
GTCCATCCCTTCCTCAGGGCCTCCCCCATGACGAATATGCGCTTGTCCGTGGCGTTGACCAGCTCCTCCCTGATGGCGGCGTCGTCGACGTCGACCCTGTCCAGGCCCTTCACGCCGATCTCGAGGGACCTCAGCCCCTTGAGGAGTGCCTCCTCGAAGGTCCTGCCGATGGACATGACCTCCCCAGTGGACTTCATCTGCGTCCCCAGATGGCGGTCGACGGTGCGGAACTTGTCGAACGGCCAGCGGGGTATCTTTATGACGACGTAGTCGACGGCCGGCTCGAAGGCCGCGTAGGTGGTGCCGGTGATCCTGTTGGGTATCTCGTCGAGCGTGTATCCCACGGCGATCTTCGTGGCCACCCTCGCGATAGGATAGCCGGTGGCCTTCGAGGCGAGGGCTGACGAGCGCGACACGCGGGGGTTGACCTCTATCAGGCGGTAGTCGCCGTTGGCGGGGTTGTACGCGAACTGGACGTTGCAACCTCCGTCAATGTTGAGGGCGCGTATGACCTTGATGGCGGCGGACCTGAGGCGCTGGTGGTCCTTGTCGGACAGCGTGAGGCAGGGGGCGCAGACTATGCTCTCCCCGGTGTGTATCCCCATGGCGTCCAGGTTCTCCATGTTGCATATTATGATGCAGTTGTCGTCGGAGTCGCGCATGACCTCGTACTCGTACTCCTTCCATCCGAGGACGCTCTCCTCGATCAGCACCTGGTGTATCCTGGAATATGCGAGCCCGCGGGCGCAGATCTCCTCGAGCTCCGCCTCATCGTGGGCTATCCCGCCGCCGGTCCCCCCGAGGGTGTATGCCGGCCTGATCAGGACAGGGTACTTCCCGATCGCCTTCACGGCCTCCTTGGCCTCTTGGATGCTGTTGACGCTCCTCGACAGGGGAATAGGCTCCCCGATCCTCTCCATGGTCTCCTTGAACAGCTCCCTGTCCTCGGACATAGCGATTGCGTCGGGCTGCGTTCCTACGAGCACCGCCCCCAGCCTTTCGAGCTCCCCGGAGTCCGCGAGCTCAGAGCAGATGTTCAGAGCCGTCTGGCCGCCCATCCCGGATATGACGCCGTCCACGCCCTCCTTCTCGATGATGCGGGCGACGTTCTCGGCGAGAAGCGGCTCGATGTAGACGCTGTCGGCGGTCTCGGTGTCCGTCTGGATGGTCGCGGGATTGGAGTTTACCAGCACGGTTCTGTAGCCTTCCTCCCTGAGAGAGCGGCAGGCCTGCGTCCCGGAGAAATCGAACTCGGCCGCCTGACCTATCACTATAGGGCCGGAGCCGATGACCAGCAGTTTCTTGTAATCCTTTCTCAAAGCCTCCCCTCCTTGACCATCTTGGCGAACAGATCGAAAAGGAACGCGGTGTCCGTGGGCCCCGGAGTAGCCTCAGGATGATATTGGGACGTGAAAATCGGGAGGCTCTTATGACGGACCCCCTCGACGGTCCCATCGTTGACGTTAATTTGATTGGCGACGAGCCCTGTGCCCTCCAGGCTGGACTCGTCGACGGCGTAGCCATGGTTCTGCGACGTGATGTAGACGCGGCCGTCGAACTTCACCGGCTGGTTGCACCCGCGGTGGCCGAACTTCATCTTATACGTGCTCCCGCCCATGGCGCGTGCGATAATCTGGCTTCCGTAACATATGCCGTACAGGGGCATTACGGAACAGAGGTCGGAGACCGTCTTCTGAGCGGTGGCGACGACGGCAGGATGCGAAGGGTCTCCGGGCCCGTTGGTCACCAGCAGGCCTTTGACGCGGGACTCCTCGATGACGTCGGCAGGCGTGTCATAAGGGAAGACCACAGTATCGAACCTGGCGTTCAAGTCCCTGAGTATCCCTCTCTTCGTCCCGCAGTCCAGGACCCCGACAGAAATTCCTTTGCCGTTGTCGTGGCGGACGATGTCCTTGCAAGAGACCTCGGCCACCAGGTTGCTCTCCGAAGGGAGGGGCATTCCCCTCAACGACTTCACGGTCGCATCCAAGTCGGCCCCGGCGCCGACGATGGCCCCTTTGACGGTGCCTTCGGTGCGGATTTTGATGACCAGATCGCGGGTGTCGATGCCGGAGATCCCGGGGATCCCATGCTTCTTCAGAAAAGAATCCAATGTCCTCCCGCCGTACATCATGGACGGATGCCGGCAATACTCCCTGACCACCAGCCCGCGGGTATGCACCGCGTCCGACTGGTCGAAGCCGTCGGCGATGCCGTAGTCGCCCACAAGCGGATATGTGGAGACAAGGATCTGGCCCCTGAAGGAGGGGTCCGTAAGGCTTTCTTGATAACCGTCCATTCCCGTCGAGAAAACTACTTCGCCGACCGCATCCGTCTCGGACCCGAACAGCTCTCCTTCATAAGCCGTCCCGTCCTCGAGGACCAAATAACCGCATGCCATCGGGATTCAATCAGATTCTGGGACCGTATTTAACCCCTATGCTTTTCCACAGACAGTTAAAATTATTGGCTGTCTGATAATCGACAAACCAGAGCCAGTCTTACTGAACAGGCTCCGTATAGTCGTCCTCAGAGTGCGAACGTTTAGT
>JAFZXW010000069.1 GCA_017616575.1 Candidatus Methanomethylophilaceae archaeon | reverse complement strand
GCAGGAGGCTTCAGATGGGAGAGACGGCCAGGCGGCTCCTCCTCAGAGGGATGTCGGATGACGAGGTCTCCGAGATCACGGGAATGCCCTTGGACGACGTCCGCCGCATGAGGTCGGAAGAGGCCTGATCCGCCGCATGGTGCCCTTTTTAAATACGCTCCTGCGGATTCCGAAAGGATAACGATGAGCGAGACAGCCATAGTCAAAGCGGGGGTCTGCGGGAAGACCACCAGGATCACCGCCACGCCCTCTGAGGACATGATGACCGTGAGCGTGAGGATCGAGAGCGACTGCCCTATGGTCGCGAAGGTCCCTGTTATTGAAGGGATCGTGAGCTTCGAGGAGGTCGGGACCCCTTTCAACGAGTCCGTGATCTACAAGTGGGCGTCCGAGAACATACGCCATACCGCCTGCCCTGTCCCATGCGGCGTCGTGAAATGCGTCGAGGCCGCCGCCGGGCTGGGTCTGAAGAAGCCTGTGAGCATCGAATGGGAGCGATCGCGCCTTCCACACCAAGGGGATGAGGGACACATGGCCGAACTCGGATTCGGATTGATGCGCCTGCCTTTGAAAGACCCTGACGACCAGTCGAGCGTGGACGTCGCTCAGCTGAAGGAGATGGTGGACATGTTCCTGGACGCCGGGCTGGACTACTTCGACACGGCGTACATGTACCATCGCAACGTCAGCGAGACTGCCATCAAGGAGGCCTTGGTGGATCGCTACCCCCGCGACCGTTACAGGCTCGCCACCAAGCTCCCGATAATGATGGTCGACACCCCTGAGAAGGCGGAGGAGGTCTTCGAGGAGCAGCTCAGGAAGACCGGCGTGGAGTACTTCGACAATTATCTGGTTCACAACGTCTGCGGGGAGTTCTACTCAAACATGGAGAAGTGCAAGGCGTTCGACCTCCTGAAGAGGAAGAAGGCCGAGGGGAAGATCAGGAGGATAGGATTCTCGTTCCACGATTACCCCGAGCTGCTGGACAAGGTCCTCACCGAGCATCCCGAGGTGGAGTTCGTGCAGCTTCAGATAAATTATCTGGATATGGACGGCCCTATCGCCTCCAGGAAGAACCTGGAGGTGGCGAAGGCCCACGGGGTGCCGGTCATCGTCATGGAGCCGGTAAAAGGAGGGCTGCTCGCGGACGTCCCCGACGAGGCCAGGGAGATGTTCGAGTCCAAGGATCCCGGGATGAGCCCCGCGTCTTGGGCGCTGAGGTACGTCATGGGCCTGGAAGGGGTAGAGACGGTCCTGTCCGGGATGTCCTCCGTCGGGCAGATGAGGGACAACCTCTCTTTCGCTACGGATTTCAAGCCCTTGGATGAGGAGGAGCTGGAAATCGTCGGAAAGGCCACTGAAATCATCAACGGGAAGGTCGCCGTCGCCTGCACCGGGTGCAGGTACTGCGTGAAGGGCTGCCCGCAGGACATCCTCATCCCCGATTATTTCAGTCTGTACAATTCCGAGAAAGCCAATCCTCCGAAGGGATGGTCCGTCCCGAAGATGTACTACAAGAACCGTTCCAAAGGCCATGGTCTAGCCTCGGACTGCCTCGAATGCGGGAACTGCGAGATGAACTGCCCCCAGGGGCTTCCGATAATCGACCTTCTCAAGGACGTCGCCAAGACCTTCGAAAGCCGAGGGGGACCTCTCCCCCTCCAAAGCGCTTCAGGACGATAAGAAACAGCGTCTCCGCGGGGATTTCAGGCGGAGTTAATGTTTAAGGAATTGGAAAGAGGGCCGGAGCCCTCTGGATCAGTGGCAGCCGCCGCCGCACGAGGCGCATCCGTCGTAAGTGGGGTCGCGGATGGTGAGGCCGGTGCCGAAGTTGGGGTCGTCGATGAACTCGATGGCGCACTTGTCGAGGGCCTCCTTGGTCTCGTCGTCGTAGAACATGGAGAAACCGTTGGCGGTATTGTCGACGTTCTCGCCCTCGTTGGCCTTCTCCTGGAAGGACATGCCGAACTGGGGCCCGGAGCATGCGAACCCGGAGAGGTAGATCTTGATTCCGTACCCGACCTTGTTGTTCTTCTCAAGGAGGTCGTTGATGAACTTCTCTGCTTCCGCGGAAATCTGCACCATGTTTATCGTCCGCCGATTCTGCCGTGTATTATTTAATGTTACGCCCTCGCTCCTCGGCTTTTCTTGTTGCCTAGATATCCGGAATCAATGTCTAGGCCGAACACCTCGGCGTATCTTCTGAGGGCGTAGGACTGGGCGCGATTCATCGCTATCATGCATCCTATTGAAATGGACTCAAGCACCTCGTCCTTGGTCGCGCCGGCGTCCACGGCATGCTGCATGTGGACGTTGATGCAATATTCTCCGCCTATCGCCGCTGCGGCCGAGATGGCGCATAGGCATCTGGTCTTGTAGTCGAGGTCCCCTCTCCCTTCGAAAACCGCCTTGCTGAGGTTGCATTGCGGGATGAACATGTCCGGCCTGCCGCTCATGACCTGGTTCACCACGGGGACGAAGCCGTACTCGCGTTTGATGGATTCCAATATCTTGTCTGCGATCGCCCTTTCCTCGGGATTCTCCTGCATGCCTCGTCATCCTCTCCGACGTTCATAACCGTTGATGTGGCGTGCGTGCACCCTGTCTCCCTTATCCTCTCCCGGCGTCGTCTTCGTATCGCGGCTTCGCCGCAGGAAGACCACATGGAGGACGTAAAGCAGGACTATGACATATCGGGCATATTCGCCGAGGCCGGGGCGAAGTACGGATACGACGACGTCGAGGCGGAGTACGCCGACTTCGACGAGCTGAAGATGAAATGGATGAGGCACGGGACCTGGGCCCGCTTCTTCGTCAGCGACTTCATGCGCGACGCACCCGAGGAGGTCATGAGGTCGATGGCGGAGACCCTGCTGGCCAAGATCTGCTGCTCCGCGGAGACGGAGTACAGCGAGGCGGTTTGCAGGTGGCTGACGGCGGAGGATTTCGTCAGGAGCAAGCAGCCCGTGTACCTTTCGAAGAGGGAGGGGATGGTGTCCGGCTCCGAGGGCAGGTTCAAGGACCTCAGGGGGTCCTACCGCAGGCTGGTGGAGTCGGGAATGCTGAAGGACGACCCGATGCTCTTCATCGGGTGGGATTACGGATACCCGGACCGGGGCGCGGGCCGCGCGAGCGTTCTCATGAGGGTGGTCGGCGTGTCGCCGGAGCTCGATTCCGAAAGCCTGTCGGACGATGCCTTGGACTACGCCCTGTACTCGCTGGCCCTCCACGTGTCGCTGGGATTCGCGCCGTGCAGGAGGAGCCGCGAGACGGATTACGAGGAGATCATGGGCAGGTATCCCGGACGGGACGCCATGGTGGAGGAGCTCGCGGAGCGCGGGATAAGCTGTCGAGGTGTCCCCCGGGCGCTAACACGCCGCATCACGGTCCGACGGTGACGCCGGCCTCCGGGCACTGACTTACGCCGGGGGTATGTGTCGGGCCCCGCGTTGGCCTCCGGTCATCGCTGCGGCGACGCGCCGCCAGCTCCCGCAGGAGCCCCTTAAAAAGGGGTCAGGGCCGCTGTCCGCCGTTCCGTGCACATGGCGCTCATGGTTCACGCCCCTTCGCCGGCCCGGCAAAGGTGCCAGGGAGGTCCCGGATTATAACAGGTTCGCCAATCGACGTTGAATTCGGGCGGCATGGCATCATGTACGATTCAAAGTAAGTCTATTGTCGAACTTTTACTGATTCTATGGATTCTGTTTCGATTTTTTACGTTTTTACTTGATTTAGTTACGAATAACGATGTTGAACGGTTCTAAGTTCACAAAGGTTTATCATTCGATTCTAAATACGGACGCTCATGAACTCATTGCTGACTCCCTCGTCGGTCGCGATCATAGGCGCTTCTAATGACGAGACGAAGCTAGGCGGAATGCTTGTAAAGAACATGATCAACGCCGGATTCAAGGGCAAACTGTATCCTGTGAACCCCAAGGGCGGTGTCATACAGGGATACAAGGCGTACGCCAACGTCGCAGATATCGGGGAGCCCGTGGACCTGGCGGTCATCGCCGTCAAGGCCGCGCTCGTGCCTGGAGAGATGGCGAACCTCGGCAAGGCCGGGATCAAGTACGCCACCATCCTGACTGCGGGGTTCAAGGAGGACAGCCCGGAAGGGGCCGAGCTCGAGAAGACCCTCAAGGCCGAGGCGAAGAAGTACGGCATCAGGTTCTTCGGCCCCAACTGCTTCGGGAACATGAACCCTGGCGCCGGAGTCAACGCCACCTTCGCCCATCTTCTCCCGAAGGCGGGGAACATCACCATCTTCTCCCAGTCCGGGGCGGTAGGGTCCTCCATCATCGACTGGGCCTACCGCAACGACATCGGGTTCGCCAACTTCATCACCTTCGGCAACAAGGCCGACATCGACGAGGCCGACCTTATCGGACAGGTCTCCCAGGACCCCAACACCAAGGTCATCGGGATGTATTGCGAAGGCATCTCCAACGGAGAGAAGTTCGTCAAGGCAATCGAGAACATGCCCGTCAAGAAGCCCATCGTGATCTTCAAGTCCGGAAGGACCCAGGCCGGGTCCGCGGCTGCCTCGTCCCACACCGGGTCCCTCGCTGGGTCCGACGCCGTGAACAACGTCATCTTCAACAAGCTGAACATCCACAGGGCGTTCGACCTGGACGAGATGTTCGACGCGCTGAAGGTGTTCAGCAGCTACTCCTCCATGGACAAGGACGGCATAGGGATCATCACCAACGCGGGAGGCCTGGGGGTCATGTCCGCCGACGCCACTTTCGAGGCTCCCTTCATCCATGCGGTCAAGTTCTCCGACGAGACCATCCGCGAGATCAAGGAGAGGGTTCCCAGCGTCGCCGGCCTCACCAACCCCATCGACGTCCGCGGAGACGCCAAGCCCGAGTACTTCAGGGAGGTCATCAGGGTGCTGTACAAGGACCCGCAGGTCGGAGGGCTGGTCATCATGGGCTCCCCGCTGGACACCGCCGACCTAGAGTCCGTCGCCAAGATCCTGGTGGAGATGAAGGACGAGATCCCCGTCCCCGCCGTGGCCTGCTTCGCCGGCGGATACAAGTGCGGCCGCGCCAGCGACATCCTCAGGGCCGGAGGGTTCCCCTGCTTCGACACCCCCGACAGGGCGGTCAAGGCCCTCTCCATGCTCAGGAAGTACACCGTACGCTCCAGCATCAAGCACGACCCGCTCCAGGTCCCCGCGATTTCCGGCAGGAAGCAGACCGAG
>JAFZXW010000068.1 GCA_017616575.1 Candidatus Methanomethylophilaceae archaeon | reverse complement strand
GCGGTGTAGGCAGTCTCCACCCCTGCGCAGGTGGCCGCCCCGTTCCCGAAGGCAGTGTGGATGTAGGGGGTGTTCCAGGAGGTGTACGGGAAGATGGTGGTGGAAACCTCGAAGCACCCGGTGGACCCGGACACGATGACCTGGTCCTCGGTGCCCATGAGTATCTGCTTGGCGATTATCGATTCGGCGCACCCGGCGCACAGCCTGTGCCCGCTGGCGAGCCTGACAGGCATCTTAGTCAGATCCTTGAGAGAAAGGGAAGTCACATCTTCACCCCCAGATAGGTTATCTTGGAGGCCTTGCCGGCGGCGACGTCCTCCATCGTCTTCTTGAAGCCGGCGACGGTGGCGTCCGCGCCTCCGAGGCCGTATATCACGTTGTACATCTTCGGCAGCTTCTCCAGGTCGGAGCAGGCGGCGGCGACCTCGGGGAACATGGGCCCGTAGGCGCCGATGCTCAGATGCTTGTCGAATACCACGACGGCCTTCTTGCCGGCGAGGGACTTCGCGATCGCCTCGGCGGGCCAGGGCCTGAACACGCGGGGCATCATGCAGCCGACCTTCAGGCCTTCCTCGCGGAGCAGGTCCACGGTGGCCTTCATGGTTCCCATCGACGATCCCAGGATCACCGCGACGAAGTCGGCGTCCTCGCAGCGGTACTCGTCGAGGAGGTGGTACTCCCTCCCCGTCATCTTCTTGAACTCGGCGAACACGTCCTCGCAGACTCCCAGCGCCTTCTCCATCGCCATGGCGGACTGGCACTTGTGCGGGTAGTAGAAGTCGGGCCCGTCCATGTTCCCGTGGGACACGGGGTGCTTGACGTCCAGCAACGGATACAAAGGCTTGAACTCCCCGACGAACTTCTTGACGTCGGCGGTGTCCACCATGGTCATCCTCTCGATCGCGTGGGTCAGGATGAACCCGTCCAGGTTGACCATGCAGGGGAGCTGGACGTCGTGGTGCTCGGCGATCCTCGGAGCCATTATGGAGATGTCGTACGCCTGCTGGACGTTCTCGGCGAACAGCATGACCCATCCGCAGTCGCGGGCGGACATGGCGTCCCCGTGGTCGTTGTTGATGTTGATCGGGCCGCTTATCGCCCTGTTGGCAACCGCCATGATGAGCGGGGTCCTCATGGCCGCAGTGATGGGGAGCATCTCCCACATGAACGCGAGACCCTGGGACGCGGTGGCGGTGAACGTCCTCGCCCCGGCGGACTCGGAGGAGGTGCACAGGGTGAGCGCGGAATGCTCGGACTCGACGCAGACGAACTCGGTGGTCACCTCGCCGTTGGCGACGTACTCCGCGAACTTCTCAACGATGATGGTCTGGGGGGTGATCGGGTACGCGGCGCACACGTCGGGGTCGATCTGCTTCCAGGCGAGGGCGACAGCGTTGTCGCCGTTGATTGCGATATCCATTGCCATCTCATTCCTCCTTCATGGTGATCGCCTTCTTCGGGCAGACCTTGGAGCAGATCCCGCACCCCTTGCAGTGGGTGAGCTTGATCCCGGACATCTTGTTGTCCCGGAACACGATGCTGTTGTCCGGGCAGTATATCCAGCATGTCATGCAGTCTATGCACTTGTCCTGGTCCACGACGGGGACGAAGCTCCTCCAGTCCCCGGTGTTGAACTGCTCCGAGGAGCCGGGGTTGACGATGCGTCCTCCGACGACCAGGTCGTTAGGGTTAGCCATGACCATGTCACTGCACCTCCGCGTATCCTCTCTTCAAAGCTGAGAGGTTCTTCACTATCACCTTGTCCGAGAGCTTCCCGGTGAACTTGGTGGTTATCTGGTCTTCGAGCATGTCGTAAGGCACCAGGGGGCGCACCTTCGCCAGGGCGCCGAGCATGACGGTGTTGACCATCGGCTTCCCGATCTCCTCGATGGAGACCTTGATGGCGTCCAGGGTGTGACACTCGGCGTCCGTCCCCAGGGCGTTCTGGAGCTCCTTGGGGGAGCCGGCGTAGTTGGCGAGGATGACGGAATCCTTCTTTATGCCCCTGGTCACGTCGACTTTCCCGACCAGGGTACCGTCCATGATGACCACGATGTCCGGCTCGTATACCTGGCTGTGAATCCTGATAGGCGACTCGGAGATCCTGGTGAACCCCCTGATGGGGGCCCCCATCCTCTCGGGGCCGAACTCCGGGAACGCCTTGACGTACTTTCCTGCCGCGATGGCGGTCTCGGCCAGGATCTCGTTCGCTGTGACGAGGCCCTGCCCTCCCCTGCCATGCCAACATATCTCGATGTCCATGGATACCACTCTTGTCGACCCGGATATAGGGCATAAGTTTTAAACCCTTTGCGTGTGGGAACAGGAAAACTGCCGTATGCGTAGAAATGCACGACGGAAATAGCGTTTTATGATTCACTATCTTACGATTTCCGTATAAAAATAAGGATAATTCGTAATAATCCTATGATGGAGGCCGGAATGCGGCGTGGAGCGTCCGCCCTCTCGCGTCTAGAAGAAATAAACAATATAAACGGTGAGGGGATTAGGCGCTCCAGGGACGAGGACCGTCCCGAGAAAACGTCTTCCACTGCGGGGTTTCCCAATGGACAAAAAAATCGTTGACGTTAACGAGCTACATGTTGAAGACGTGCCCTTCGTGGGAGGAAAAGGAGCGAACCTCGGCGAGCTCACCAACGCCGGGTTCCCGGTCCCAGAAGCGTTCGTCCTGACCACCGTCGCCTACGACTACTTTATCGATTCCAGCAAGATCTTCGACGCCATCAACAAGGAGCTCGACGCCATCGACCGCGACTCCGACGACAGCCTCGCCGAGGCCTCCGAGAAGATCAGGGGGCTCTTCGAGGAGTATGAGATCCCCAAGGACCTGAAGGACGAGATCGTCTCCAAGTACAAGCTCCTGTTCCCCACCGGGAAAAAGGGCTTCGTAGCCGTGAGGTCCAGCGCCACCGCCGAGGACCTTCCCGACGCGAGCTTCGCCGGCCAGCAGGAGACATACCTCAACGTCAAGGACGAGGCCGACCTCTTCGACAAGATCAGGAAATGCTGGTCCTCCCTGTTCACCGCCAGGGCCATCGCGTACCGCGAGAAGCAGGGGTACTCCCACAGCGAGGTCAAGCTCGCCGTCGTCGTCCAGAGGATGGTCAACTCCGAGTTCTCCGGAATCATGTTCACCAAGAACCCCAACAACGGGGCGGACGAGATAATCATCGAAGCCGGGTACGGCCTCGGGGAGGCGATCGTCGGAGGGGAGGTCACCCCCGACACCTACGTCGTCGACAAGCAGAAGATCAGCGTCGTCAAGAAGATCATCTCCACCCAGAGCTGGAAGTACGTCCGCGGCCCCAAGGGAGGGGTCAAGAAGCAGAACGTCGCCAAGTCCATGGTCAAGGCCCAGAAGATACCGGACGTCCGCATCCAGGAGATCGCGGAGACGGGGCGCCAGATCGAGATCCACTACGAGAAGCCCATGGACATGGAGTGGTGCGTCGAGGACGACAGGGTCTACATCGTCCAGGCCAGGCCGATCACCGTCACCGGGAACTCTGCCACCAACGAGTCCGTCGGCGCCGTCAACGCCAGCGAGGACATTGTCACCACCGGCCTCGGCGCCAGCCCCGGGCTCGCCATGGGGAAGGTCGTGATCTACGAGGAGGGCATGAGCCTCGACGTCGTGAAGGAAGGAAACATCCTGGTCACCGAGATGACCATGCCGGACATGGTCCCCGCCATGAGCAGGGCCGCCGGGATCGTTACCGACGAAGGAGGAATGACCTGCCACGCCGCCATCATATCCAGGGAGCTCGGGACCCCCTGCGTCGTCGGGACCGGGAACGCCACCGAGGTCCTCAAGGACGGCATGGAGGTCACCGTCGACGGGACCACCGGGACCGTCTACAAGGGGATAATCAAGAAGAAGGAGGAGTCCCAACCCGCCGCGTCCGCCTCGGTCGGGGAGTACGTGCCGATCACCGGGACCAAGGTCATGATCAACATGTCCATGCCTTCGAAGGCCGAGGAGATCGCCAAGCTCCCCTGCGACGGCATTGGGCTGATGAGGATCGAGTTCCTCTTCACCAACTACATCGGCGAGCACCCCTGCGCCGTCATCGAGGAGGGAAGGACCCAGGAGCTCATCGACAAGCTCGTGGACGGGATCTCCACCGTCGCCAGGGCGATGTATCCCAGGCCGATAACCCTCAGGACCTCCGACTTCAAGACCAACGAGTACCGCGACATGAAGGGCGGCGCCGACTACGAGCCGAACGAGGACAACCCCATGATCGGATGGAGGGGCTGCTCCAGGTACGTCTCCGACAGCTACCGCGAGGCATTCATGTGCGAGCTCAAGGCCATAAAGAAGGTGAGGGACGAGCTCGGCTACAGGAACCTCAACATGATGCTCCCGTTCGTCAGGACCATCGACGAGGTCCAGGAGATCACCGAGATGATGAAGTCGGTCGGCCTGAGGAGGAGCAAGGACTTCAAGCTCTACTTCATGGCCGAGGTCCCGGTCAACATCTTCATGGCCGACGAGTTCTGCAAGTACTGCGACGCCTTCTCCATCGGATCCAACGACCTGACCCAGCTCACCATGGGCTGCGACAGGGACTCCGACATCCTCGGGCGCATGGGGTACTTCGACGAGAGGAACGAGGGCGTCAAGAGGGCCATCGCCCACCTGATCAAGGTCGCCCACGAGAACGGGAAGTTCGTGAGCATCTGCGGGCAGGGCCCGTCCGTGTACCCCGAGTTCACCGAATTCCTCGTGGAGCAGGGGATCGACTGCATCTCCCTGAACCCGGACACTTTCGTCAAGACCAAGAGGATAATCGCGTCCGCGGAGCAGAAGATAATCCTGAGGGACCTCAGGAACCTCAGAAACAAGCTTTGAGAAAAACGGGGGCCTGGCCCCCTCTTTCAATCCTTCTCGCTGTCCATCAGCCTCTGGTTGATGCTATTCGCCTGCTCCGAAGGCAGGAGCATGGTCGTGACCTCCATGAACGGATGCTTCGCGCCCTCGATTATCTTGACGTCGTCCAGAGTCCTGAGCCCCCGGCGCTCCGCCGTCTTCTCCAGGCCCGGCTGACGTCCAGGTTGTTCGGGACGAGCATGGTGGCCTTGAAGGTCTATCCGCCGCCATTGCCGATGGCGGACGTCCACCAGGAAGCGTCCGTAAGGGCTCGTTCAGACCGCGTTTCACCCATTCAGAGCCTGCCGTAACCCTGCCCTAAAAAAAGGGAGGGATTGCGACGTCTCTTAGTCCTGAATTCAGCAATAAGGATTGCCCTATAAATTGGAATCGTAGTCTCTTTTTTTGTTGTTTAAAATAAAAAAGAGTATTACAATACCCGTTTATACAGGCAATATGATTCGCACCCATGGAAGAGATCCCCAGGACACGTTATCTATCAGAACTCGACGAATGGAGGGACAACGTCGACATAGTGAAGGTGATAGTGGGGGTGAGGCGCTCAGGCAAATCAATAGTAATGAATCAGTATATCGGGAAGCTGAGGGAGGATGGAATCTCCGAGGAATCCATATATTTCCTCGATTTCGAATCGTCGGATTACGACGACATAGCGGATTTCCACGACCTGAACGCATACATAGCGGAACACATCCCGAAAAATGCTAGAACATATGTGTTCCTGGATGAGGTCCAGAGGGTCGACGGCTGGGAACGCACCGTCAATTCGCTGATGGTCGATTATAATGCAGACATTTACATAACCGGATCCAACGCGTATCTCCTTTCATCTGAACTGTCTACATACATTTCCGGCAGATACGTGGAGATAACGGTATTCCCTCTTTCATTCAAAGAATTTCTCAACGGACATCCAGCCACACCCGACATAGACAGGAATGCCAGATTCCAGCAGTATCTCCGCACCGGAGGGATGCCCCTCGTCGATCCTGACAAAGAAGACAGATACAACCGTATGATTCTGGAAGGAATCTACAACACGGTCCTGGTGAAAGACGCCGCCACGAGAATGAGGATAAGGGACCTGTCAGGCCTGGACTCCATAGCGAGGTTCCTGCTGGACAACACCGGCAACGTAACCAATGTGGACAACATCGCCAAGACGACAAAGCTGGCGAAAAAGACAGTGACGAAATACATGCGCACGCTCACGGAGGCGTACCTGTTCTTCAAAGCGGAGAGGTACGACGTAGTGGGAAAGAGATTGATGGATACGCACGAGAAATACTACCCCGTCGATACGGGGCTGGCGAGGGCCGTCCTGGACAGGGGAGTCACGGACACGTCGAGGCCGCTGGAGAACATAGTGTTCCTGGAGCTCCTCAGAAGGGGCTACAGGGTGAGGGTGGGCTCTTTCAGGGACAGGGAGGTCGACTTCACCGCTGAAAGAGACGGGAAGGTCGAATACTTCCAAGTGTGCCTGACCATGATGGAGGATTCGACATATTAGCGGGAGGTTAGGTCGCTGAAAGCCATCGACGACAACTATCCCAAAACGGTGATTTCGCTGGACCCCATAATCAGAGACCTCCCCGACGGGCTCTTGCACAGGAACGCAGTGGAATGGCTCCTCGAAGAATGACTATCGCGACCTTCCCTGGAGATTCTTTCCTTCGAGGCAGATGCCTGACCGAAGCGCTCTGCATGTTGCGACTGGCATGCCTCGCATCATCAGGCCCGGCTCCAGCGAAACAGGCCCTTCAATCCTTCTCGCTGTCCATCAGCCTCTGATTGATGCTGTTCGCCTGCTCCGAGGGCAGGAGCATGGTCGTGACCTCCATGAACGGATGCTTCGCGCCCTCGATTATCTTGACGTCGTCCAGAGTCCTGAGCCCCCAGCGCTCCGC
>JAFZXW010000067.1 GCA_017616575.1 Candidatus Methanomethylophilaceae archaeon | reverse complement strand
GCGCCTTCCCGGTCTTGTAGTCTATGACGAGGCTGTCCGACACGGCGTCGAACACCCCGTAGAGAGGATGTTTCCTGGATTTGGCGGCGGACTCGCTCCTGCTGCTCCAGTATTCCAGGCCGAACATGTCGAAGAACCGGTTGTTGCGTTCTTTATCGGGAGGACGGTCGAGAGGTATGTCCTCCCCCAGCCTTCTGTCTATGTATCTAGCCACGTTCCTCATGGCGCAAGAGATCTTGTCCTGGTCGACCCCTTTCATAAGCGGCGCGGACAGCCCGGAATACCGGTCCGACACCATGTCCACAAGCCTGCCCAGGCCGACTTCGCGGACGACGTCCGGATAGCATGCGTACAGCTGGGCGAACTCGTGTATCAGCGTCCCCATCTCGGTGTTCTTCTCCTCCGAGGAAGGGAGGATCTTGTAGAACATGAACATCCTCGGGCAGGAGTAGAAGCTGTTGAACCCGGTCTTGGAGAAGCCTTTGACGACCTCCTCCACGTTCTCCAGGCGGTCCACCCCCATGTCCTGCCTGACCTCGCGGGTCTCTTCGGCCCATCTTCCAGGGGTCAGCCGGGCGCAGACGTCGCCGAACCCCTTCGCTGGACGTCCGACGATCATGTCGAATGCCATGGCGGGGCGGGCGGGCTTCCCCTTCTTGGTGGTGTTGACCATGTAGAGCCTCCTGTCGCCTTGCTGCAGGACCGCCGTCATCCTGTCCACGTTCCTCTCGTTCTCCGTCTCCGCGTCGATGTAAGGCTTCCCGGCGGTGGAGACGTCCCAGTCGTGGTCCATGTTCAGGAAGAAGACCAGCGGACGGTCGACGCAGATGGATTCGGAGCAGTCTGCGATCAATACCCCGGTCTTCTCCTCGACGGGGATCTCCTCGTTATGATGGAGGCTGGAGATCTTGTCCACGGCGTAGTTGAGGTTGGATACGAGATCAGTAGTGACCTTGCGGCCGGATATGCCGAGGTCGTCCAGTACGATACCCACCTGAATCCTGGCGCGCCTGTCGCAGATCCCCTCCCTGACCTCGTCGAAGGTGAGGCCTCTGATGCCTTCCATGACGCCTCTGAGGTCCGCGGCCCTATGGCGGAAATAAGACCCGTCCATCTTGGAGAGCAGGTACTCGTCGGTCCCGTCCTTGAAGAACCCGTTGTAGTTGGCGAATATCTCCCTCACATGCTTGACACGGAGGGTCTCGTAGGAAAGGGAGAGGGTCACGAACTGAAGATAGTCCCTGATCTGGGCCAGGTCCCTGACCTCGAACCTGTTCACGAAGGCTATGCCCTTCTTGTACAAGGCGGACCTGACGGAGTCGGCGATCGGGGACGAGGCGGACAGGACGATGGCGCAATCGTTGCAGTTGGACGCGTCTATCAGATCCACTACGTTCTCCGCGATCTGCCTGTCGTTGCCGACCTCGAATATCTCCCCGATGGAATAATCCGAGCCGCGGTCAAACACGTCCACGTCGATGAAGTCGTCAGGGATGAAATGCTTGTCGAGGTCGTCGAAGAAGTCTATCCCGATGACGGCGATATCCCCTGGACGGGAATTGAAGACGGAGCTCTTGGAAGGGTCGAACCGTGACATGACCCGCTCTACCGTGGGCAAGGACTCGAAAGAATCGTAGACCTTTCTGGCCGAGCGCGTGGCCAGATGCTTGCGCACGTCGGCGGTGTGCTTCCTGATCTCGCGGATGTTGAGGAGCTCCCCGTGGACCTTCCTGAACTCGATCCCGGTGTCCGCGCTTATCTCCGATACCAGGCGGATGTCGTTCATCAACGGCTCGCCCAGGACCTCCACGGCGGACATCCTGGCTATGTTGCGCGGCGTGACCGCGAAGTACCCCACCATCGGACGGTCGACCCTGGCGTTCAAGGCCGTGGCGAGCGCCGCGTCGTTGGTGATGACCAAAGAGCATCCGGACACCTCGGAGTACAGCTCGTCCACCGTCTTCGCGCGGAACATGGCTGGACATGCACCTCCGGGTATTCAACCATAGTGAGAAGAACCTAGGAAACGGACCGTCAAACGGATAACCAGCCTAGGCATACGCCCGCTCATGGAAAGGACCTTCGCAGTCGAGACGGCGGCCACCGGCCCCATGGGATTCCCGTTAGACAAGGTGGTGCAGATAGCCATATGCGAGATCCATGGCGGCGAGTTCAAGACCGTTTTCGCCGAAAGCATCAGGACCGACCCCTTGGACCTGGGGAAGGAGCCGTTGGACCTCCTCTCAGAGATGTACGGAATCCACGCTGAGGACCTTTACTCCGGAGTTCCCGAGGAATCCGTGGTAGACAAGGTCAGAGGGATGCTCGTCGGCCAGGAATGCGTCTCGTTCGACGTGGTCGAGGTGTTCGGGAAGTTCCTGAGCTACGAGCCCTGGAACCTCGCGTCGCAGGCCACCCTCCTGCCTTCGGTGAGCAGGTTCCTTCCGGCGGCCGCCACCGCATTGCCGGAAGAAGACGTGGATCCCTTGAAGAAAGCGTACGACGTCCTCTGCCCCGGGGACCCGGCCGGGACGGAGGGTGAAAAGGGGGCCCAGGCGAGGGCCCAGATGACGGCTTCGGTCGTATGCGCGCTGACGGAAGCCGGTTTGTTCCGATTCAGGACGATCCTGACCGGAGGACAGTCCCGAACAGGTTGCCGAGGTACATCAGGCCGTAAAGGATGGCCACCGGTATCGCGAGCACTATGTTCAATATGAAGATGGACGACGTCACGATCACCAGGAACAGGGCGAATGTAAGCAGCCCTATGATGAGCAGGGTCCATCCGGGCTTGGACGACCGGTCGTAATACAGGAGCCCCAGGCCCAGCAGGCCGAAGAGGCCCGGTATGACGGCCAAAAGAATAGCGATGGAGCGGTTCTTTCCGCCTCCGGAGGAGGACGTCTTGCCGGAACCCCCTCCTCCGCCGCTCGGCTCGGGCTGATTGGGAAGCTTCTTGTAGCATTTGGGGCAGGTTATGGAGGTGGAAGTCACCAGCTCTCCGCAATACGGACAATACCT
>JAFZXW010000066.1 GCA_017616575.1 Candidatus Methanomethylophilaceae archaeon | reverse complement strand
GCTGCGGGCGGTGAGCCCCATGTCCGGGGGGAGGCCGTCCACGTACGAGGCGGCCAGGCGCCCGCGGCCCTTGGTCAGCACCTCCTCGCAGTACAGGGCGTTCATGTCCCAGAGGAAGGCGTTCCTGAGCCCGCTTCCCTTCGCCATGCTTGACAGGATGAGCGCCGGATCCATCTCGCATACCGGCGGGAGCTGCATGTGGTCCCCCAGGAAGGAAACCGGGACCCCGTTGGAGAAAAGGGCGAGGGCGTGCATCAGGCTGCAGTATCCGGCCTCGTCCACGAATATGCGGTCCACGTCCAGCTCCATGCGGCCGTCGTCCTCGGAACCCCTGGGCCTGAAGCGCGAGATGAACTGGAGGGGCGTCCCTGCGATTACGGAGACGTCCTTCACCCTTCTGCTTGTGCATCTGGAGGATATCCTCTCCGACTCCTCCCTGAGCGACATTATAAGAGCGGTTATCTCAGAATCAGGCATCGACGAGTACTCCTGGATGCCCAGGGCGGGCCTGTCCCGGTCATAGAGAGCGGTGCGGGCTTCGGCAATCACTTCCCTCATGTCGGCGGAACCGCATTGCTCCCTTCCACACCCGGCGGAGCACAGGGCGAGGATCGGGGTTATCATCGCCTCCAGCCCCTCGTCCTCCGGGACACCTCCGCCCTCCATCCTGGAAAGGCGCTCGGCGATCTCGTCCACGTCCTTCCTTACCCGGTCGCAGGTCCTTTCGAAAAGCACCTCCTCCAGATTCCTTATGCAGGCGTCCAGCCTGTCCGCCCTCCGCTGGGCCTGCCGGTCCTCGCACATCTCCGGATGTTCTAGGAGAAATTTCTCGGTCGGGACGCCCAGGCGCAGTATGCCGTTCCCGAGGTCCTTCTCCGGAAAAGCCTTCAGAACGCCTCTCAGCACCTGCTCGACGGAGTTGTTGGTCGGCGCGAACACGGCGACCCTCAGCCCGTCACGGACGCAGGTCCTTATGCAGGTGGCCAGCACGTACTGGGTCTTCCCTGTTCCGGGGGCGCCCCACACGTAGGACATCGGGTTCTCCAGTATCTTGCCGACGGCCGAGACCTGCTCCTCCGACGGAGGGCCGCCTTCCGGGAAGCAGGGGGGCCCCACGCGCGGCAAGAAGTCCGGCAGACGTATCGTCTCGGCATACCTGTCCAGGAACGCGGCGACGGAGCGTATCAGGAACTTCATGTCGGATATCAGGCGGAGCCTTGGATGGGATATCGACATGAGGGACAGGATCCGCGGGTCCGGGCGGATCATTATAGTGCGGGAGACCTCGTCGTACCGCGTGAACCCCGCCTCCTCGTCGCTGTAGACGGCGTCGTCCACCATGAGCTCGAGAGACCCTGAGTCCTGCGGCAGTGATTGGAGGCGGAGCACCGCGTAGCCGTCCTGCACGTCGTAGGAGTCCACCTCGACGATGCTCACGCCCATCGGGGGGTCGGTGGCGAACTGCATGTCCTCGATGTACGAGTACACCGCAGCCGCGGAGTCCTTCAAAGTCTCGGATAGGCCTTCGCGTTCCATGAAGCGCGGAGCCGGGGGCGGGATTAGTAGTCTTCAGGAGGGGAATAAGGTTGTTAGTCCTCGGGAGTAGAAGCTGGACCAGTTGGAGTTGTCGGCCTCCTCGATCACCGGCTTCCCGGACTTGAACTCCTCCCAATCGATCGGCTCGCGGGAGATGACCGCGAACGAATCGTTCTTGGACTCGAACTTTATGGTGTCCTCGTCCACAGTGATGCGTACGTTGAACAGGACGCTCATCATGGAGTCGGTGTAGTCGCCGTCGGGGTCCTCGATGGTGCCGTCGTGCCTCAAGGCGTTCACCCTGACCCACCTGGTCCAGAGGAGCCTCCTGACCTTGCGGGATATCCTCTCCAACGAGTAGCCGCCGCCGAGGTCCAGGGCCCAGTAGTCCAGGTCCTCCTCGTCGTGGACGTCTACCTTCCTCCACCCGGTGTAATCCTCTTTCCTGGTCCCGGCGTAAAGCAGGTATTGAACGTTCTTGGAGATCACGCCTCGGCATCGGGGAACCCGTATTATTAACTAATGAGCGCGGGAAGCGTCCGATGTGCGTTTATACCGATGGAGGCATGTCCGACCATGTTCGTGGTCGCATGCCGCAAGGCGAAAGGATTCACCCGTCCGGTGGCGACCTCCCTCCGTTACCAGGACGGCACGGTGGGCACCACCCTCAACTCGTTCATCATAGTGAACCGCGACGGGTGGGCCATAACCGCCGCCCATACGTTCGACTCCATGGTCAAGTACGAGGCCGACAGGAAGAAGATCGCGGAGATCGAGAAGATGCAGGGCGCCACCGTGGACGGCTCTCCGCGCCCCCCGTCGAAGCTCGACCCGAAGTTCATACTGAACCATTCCTTCTGGTGGGGATGGGACGGGGTCATGATAAGCGAGGTCACCATCGACCGCAGGGTGGACATCGCGCTGGTGAAGCTCGTGAACTTCAAGCCAGGCATGGTCCCCAATTATCCCGTGTTCGCCGATCCCGAGGAGGTGTCCATAGGCATGAGCGTCTGCAGGGTGGGGC
>JAFZXW010000065.1 GCA_017616575.1 Candidatus Methanomethylophilaceae archaeon | reverse complement strand
TGATCTCGCACATCGGGCGCTCCGTGCCATGTCGCCGACGTAGTCCCCACACATGTGGGGGTGATCCTGCTGGCGCATGATACCCTACGTCAGGAGCGCCGTAGTCCCCACACATGTGGGGGTGATCCTGCTGGCGCATGATACCCTACGTCAGGAGCGCCGTAGTCCCCACACATGTGGGGGTGATCCCGACTCCCACTCCGTCGAGCGGTAGAAGTCGTGGTAGTCCCCACACATGTGGGGGTGATCCCTTCGCAAGCTCCGCCGCTTCTATCCGGACCTAGTAGTCCCTACACATGTGGGGTGATTTTCTTTACTTGCTTTTTGGAGACGATATACGATTACAATGCCTGTATAAGTGGGAGAATAATGAATCACCATAGTGTTACATTATTGTTTCAGACCTTCTGCGAATCAACCGCATCTCCGCCACGGCTATCGTCATCAGGCATATTGCGTTCATGAAGTGGACCGCCACCATGCTGTACAGGATCCCCTGGAACGGGTCCACTGGCAGCATCCCGTAGGCGCACATGTAGTACAGCGTCAGCCTGACGGTCCCCGAGAACATCTCGAAGAACATCGGGACCTTGGCCTTCTTCATCGACTGCAGCAGGGACGACGCGATCCCCTTCATCGCTATGCAAGGTATCACGAACACCGTCAGCCTCAGCGTGGACACGAGCTCCGGCATGACGCCCCTCATGGTCTCCTCGTACGCCAGGAAGGACATGAGCGGCTCCGCCAGCGCATACACCGTCGCCAGCGACGCCAAGGATATCCCCAGGCTCAGCCCGAGGGAGTAACGGAAAGACCTGGCCATCTTGTCCAGGTCCCCCTTCCCGAACGCCGCCGAAGCCACCGGGAGCATGGAGTTCTCTATCGCCTTCCCTGGGAGCCCGAACAGGGTGGTGTACTTGAACGGGTAGTTGTAGACCATCACCGCCGAGGTCCCTCCGGCTATGATGATGAAGATCCTCTGAAGGAGGGCTATAGTGCCGGTTATGAACTCCTGCACCGTCTTCGGGGCCCCCACGCCCAGCAGCTCCCTAATGGACCCGGCGTCCGGCCGGAAGCTGGAGCTGTCGATCCTCACGGCCGTCTTCCCTCTGACGTACCATCCCAGCCCTATGCTTGCCGCCAGCAGCGCCGCGAGCCCAGTGGCCAGCCCCGCCCCGGATATCCCCATCCCCAGGCCGTAGATCAGCAGCGGGTCGAGGACCATGTTCGACAGGGCGGCGGAAATCTGCACCATGGTGGACTTGCGGGCGGCGCCCTCGCCTCTCAGGCACCCCGCGACTATCGCCTGCGAGAGCAGCGCCGGCGACATCAGGATGAACGGGAGCATGTAGCCCCAGCACTCCTCCTCTATGTCGGAGGCGCCCATCAGCCCTATGGCCGTCGGAAGCAGGGCGGCCAGCGTAATCGAAGATGCCGCGGCCAGCGCCAACCCCAATATGAGGGCGTTGGACGCTATGCTGGAGGCCTTGGCCAGGTCCCCGCGCCCGAGGCGGAACGCGATGGTGGACGTGGCGCCGATCCCCACGCCAGTCCCGGCGCACATCATCAGGATGTAGAACGGGGCGGAGGTCGAGATGGTCTCGGCATACGTCTTCCCTAGGCCGGAGATCCAGTAGACGTCGACGAACTGGTTGACCTCGACGACCGCGAACGCCAGGAACAACGGCAGGAACATGCTGTTCACCGCCTTCCTGGGGTCTCCCAAGAGGACCTCCAGGTCCATCTTGTCTGGTCTTAGAAGGCGCACGGCCGAAGACACCCCTCCATGCGTGCCGTCAGCATTCGTCGGGAATTAGTTTTATCGTCGCTTGTACGGGCGTGAGCATAAGCATAAGCATAAGCTTGCTGAAAACGACCTTGATTTATTTTTTGGACGATTTGCAGCCGCAGTCTGTCCATGAGTGTTATGACGGATGCTCATACAGGCGTCGGCGGGCGTCAGGAGTAATACCCGTCCATCCCGGTCTTGCGCTCCCGGAGCCTTCCGCCCACGTCCTCGTAATAGCTCAGGACCTCCGGCTTCACCGAGGGCTTGACCGCCGACAGGGCCTTCTCGAAATCTTCCTGAGTGACGTGCTCCGCGCCGCTGTCCCTCCGGTAGGCGCACAGCGCGGCCTCCCTGCAGAGAGCAGCCAGGTCCGCGCCCACATACCCGTCCGTGCGTTTGGCTATGGATTCCAGGTCAACGCCCTCAAGCGGCATCTTGGACGAGTGGACTTTCAATATGCTGACCCTGGACCCGAGGTCAGGCTTCCCTATGAGAACCATGCCGTCGAACCTCCCCGGCCTCAGCAGCGCCGGGTCGATCATGTCCGGGCGGTTGGTCGCCCCCATGACGAACACGTCCCCCACGTTCTCGATGCCGTCCATCGAGGTCAGCAGCTGCGCCACGACCCTCTCGGAGAACCTCCCCTCCCCTTCGCCGCGGATAGGCGCTATCGCGTCGATCTCGTCGAAGAAAATAATGCAGGGGGCCATCTGCTTCGCGCGCCTGAAGGTCTGCCTTATGGCCTTCTCGGTGTCGCCTACCCATTTGACCAATAGCTCCGGGCCGCTCACCGAGATGAAGTTGGTCCCGGACTCGTTCGCCATCGCCTTGGCGACCAGGGTCTTCCCGGTTCCCGGGGGCCCGTACAGGAGTATCCCCCTGGACGGCGGTATCCCGAGCCTCTCGAAGGCCTCCCGGTTGGAATCGTTCACGAACAGCTCCCCCAGCTTCCTCCGGACGTCGTCCAGGCCTCCGATGTCGTCCCAGGTGACCTTAGGTATCTCCGCCACGGCTCCCCTCATCCCGCTGGGCTCCATCTCGGCCGCGGCCGCCTCGAAGTCGGCCATGGTAATCTTCATGCCCTCCAGCACCGCGTTGGGGATCGGGAGATGCGGGTCTATGTCGCTCTTCCTGCGGCCGAGGCACCTCATGGCGGCCTCCCTGCAGAGGGCGGCTATGTCCGCGCCGGTGAACCCCTGGGTTATCGACGCCAGCCTGTCCAGGTCCACGTCGTCCGCCAGCGGCATGTTCTTCGAATGCACCTCCAGGATGTCCCTGCGGGCCTTCCTCCCGGGGATGCCTATCTCGATCTCCCTGTCGAACCTCCCT
>JAFZXW010000005.1 GCA_017616575.1 Candidatus Methanomethylophilaceae archaeon | reverse complement strand
CAAGCTCAAGGGCCGTGCCATCGGCAAGGCTGGAAAGAATCTGCGCATAGCCAGGGACATCGTGAACAGGCATCACGAGATCCAGAGCCTCAGCGTGGACTGAGTCCCCCTTCCGGCCTTCCGGGCGCGGTTTGGGAAAACGGCTTCTAAAACGTTTACGGAGGGAGCGATCCCTCCTTTTCTTCAGTTCAGAGGGGTCCTCTCGACCTCCAGGCCGTCGGCGGTAGGGTACTGCTCCGACACGTAGCACTTGTACTCCAGCTGGTCGGCGATCTCCTCCAGGATCCAGGGGGCGACCTCGACCTTGTTGTCCAGGACCGCCATCATGCCGTCCTCGACACCCATCTCCCTGAGCTCCGCGGCGGCCTTCTCCGGGTCGGGCGCGTACAGGAGCCCGCGGACGATGGTCCCGTCCTCGGTTATCCCTTGGTAATCCTTGCAGACGTTCTCGGCCTTGCGGATCAGCCTCCTCCGGAGCTGGACGCCGTCCTTGAAAGGCGAGGAGCAGAAGTGGATGCTCCCTTCGCACGCCTCCATGGCCTTCAGCGCCGTCTCCTCGGAGCCGAGCACCGCGGAGGAGACGTCGTCCCTAACATCGTATCCGTGGGAGTCCATCATGTCCCAGTTGCTCTCCGAGAACTCCAGCTCGTTCAGGTTGACGAACTTGACGCCGGCGGATGTCGCGTATCTTATCAGCGAGATCAGGTCGTCCTCCGACCCGGGGATCGCCGGCACCTCTATCCCGACGTCCATCCCGGTCTTGGAGACGATGTCCGCCAGACGGGTCTCCCCCATGCGGGCCCACATGTCCCTGGGGGGATGGAAGCGTATCTCGTCCAGGCCTGCCTCCTCGAGGGCGGAGGCCTTCTCGGGGTCGATGGTCGCGGTGTAAAGGTGTATGTGGTGGCCGGGGCCGAACTTCTCCTTGAGCATCCTGATCATGTGGACGGTGCGGTCCATGCAGGTCAGGGGGTCCCCTCCGGTGATCCCGGTGCCGGTGGCGTCCATGGACTCGGCCTCCGCGATTATCTCCTCGTCCGTGTGGACCCGCCCCTCGTTGGCGTAGACCACGTCCTTCCCCTTTTTCTCCAGGGACACCGGACAGTAATAGCATCCCCATGGGCATCTGCCGGTGACCAGGAGGACCATCTTCGAGCCTTCGATGCAATGCCTGCAGCCTTCCGCCAGCTCCCCTTTGAGCATGGAGCCGCATTCCATCTCCTTCATGCGATGCCATCGGCGCGATGGTTTAATATGTGTCGGGAGTCGTCGCATGGGCATGAAGTCGGACAGCAGGCTGGTCCTGGCCTTGGACGAGACGGACGGGCGCAAGGCCCTGGAGGTCGCGGAGAAGGTCGCCGGGACCGTCGACGCCATCAAGATCAACTGGCCGCTGGTCCTTTCCGAAGGCCCCGGGATGATAACCCGCCTCGCGGACCTTACGGACGTCATATGCGACTTCAAGGTAGCCGACATACCCAACACGGTCAGGCTGATCGTGGAGAACGCCGTGTCCAGGGGGGCCTCTGCCGTCATAGTGCACGCGTTCACCGGCGACGACTCCCTCAGGGCCGCGGTCGAGGCCGCCTCAGGCGCGGAGATCTACGCGGTGACCGAGATGAGCCATCCCGGCGCCAAGATGTTCACCGCCATGCATGCGGAGGAGATGGCCAGGCTGGGCGTGGAATGCGGGGTGGACGGCTTCATAGCGCCCGCGACCCGTCCTGACAGGATCAGGGCGGTCAGGTCTGTCGTCGGCCCCTCCAAGAAGATTTTGTCCCCCGGGGTGGGCGCCCAAGGCGGGAAGGCATCCGACGCCATCTCGGCAGGGGCGGACTACGCCATCGTGGGCAGGGCCATATACGGCGCGGAGGATCCGGCATCCGCCGCCGAGGCGTTCCGCGGGGACATAATGTCCGTCCTCTGAACCTCTTTCTTTTTACTTTTATTATAATACAAGTGCTTGCCTATAACTTATTTATACAGGACTAAGCATGAACCGCCATTCTAAAGACGGAGACTTATAGAATGCTTAAAAAAGGAAACGAAACAACCTCCCCCTCTGTAAAGGAGGAAGGCCGCGAATCCAGCGGCAAAGGGTGGTTAGGCAGCCATTGGGGTGCCATTTCCGTATGCGTCATCGTTGTGATAGCGCTGCTATTGAGGACGGTGTTCTCCTACGGATTCTCCGCAGGCAACGATTTCGCGTTGTCCGGAGGCACCGGGGCCCAGTACCACCTGCATGTGATCGAAAGCATATTGAACGGCAGTTACGCCATCGGGGCGGATTCCGCCGTGAACTACCCCGTCGGAGGACTCAACGTCAACCCGCCGCTTCTCGACTTCATAGCAGCGGGCATCGCGTCGTTCACATCTCCTTCGGCCGCATTGGGAGGTCTCAATCCTGCAATCGGGGCGCTTACGTGCATTCCCGTCTATCTCATCGGAAAAGAGATGTTCGGGAGCAAGACCATCGGCGTGGTCGGGGCCCTGATATTCGCGTTCCTCCCTCTCCCGATATGCACATCCGTGTTCTCCAACGGGAACGAGTATGCCCTCGCCGCCTTCCTGGTGGCGTTCATGTCCTTCTTCCTCGTGAGGGCCGCCAAGGCTCTCGGAGAGGACGAGGGCCGCAAGTCCGCCATCATCAACGGCGTCATAGCCGGTATCTTCCTGGGCCTCGCCGCTCTGACCTGGAACGGCTTCGGAGTCCTCATCGCCGTCGTGGCGGCCGTCCTGCTCCTGCAGGTCGCCGTCTGCCGCTTCGGGGAGAAGGACATGCGCCAGCCTTTCCTGGTCTATGCCATAGTAATGATAATAGGCATCGCGATCGCGGCGGCATACTACATTCCTGCCGGACTCTGGGACGCGGTTTTCTCCGGACCTTGCCTCCTGACGGTTCTGACCTTGGTCTTCGCGGCGGCTTTCGTCGCCCTCGGGTCCAAGTCGTGGGTCATCACCATACCCGTCCTCGTCATCGCTTTCATCGCGGTCCTCGTCGTGATGTACTTCGCGGTCCCGGACCTCTTCTCGGCTCTCGTCGCCGGCAACTCCATGTACGCCGGCCGCATGAGCGAGCTCGTCTCCAGCCGCGTGTCGATGTCCAATGTGGCCTCCTACTACGGATGGCTCACCATGTGGCTGCCTCTCTGCCTCGCGTTCTACGAGACCTACGTGTTCCTCAGGAAGGACCGCTCCTCCCTCAGGCTGTTCACGGCGGTCTGGCTCTACATGATGTTCTTCGCGGTCTGGTCCTCTTACGGCACCGCCGCCTCCATCGGATGCGTCTTCGGAGTGGGCTCCGCCGCCGCCTTGGTCAAGCTCGTCAAGTACGCCAAGGTTCGCGAATGGTTCAGCGAGATCAGGGCCTCCGGCCTGTCCAAGGGCTTCAAGAAGATCCTCAAGCCCCTGCCGCTCGCCTCCGTGCTGATCATCGCGCTGCTGGTCATAGCCCCCAACCTCGTCTACGGACTGGACGCGGGCGTGCCCACCAACGACTCCTCGAACGTGTTGTACAACGGGAACACCCAGTACTTCATCAAGGCCGGGGACGACTACCCTATCGGCGACGTCCTGGATTCCCATTATCCTTCCCAGAATGACGGCGCAGTCGCGACTTGGATAGATTACACTTACGACGCCGTGAACCTCGGAGGGTTCGACTCGGTCACCGATTCCGTAGGAGGCGGGACCTCGGCAGTGTCGCATATTCTATTGTCTGAAGGTTCGTCGGGAGCGATAGCGTCCATGATCATGCGCATAATGCTGGCGAACGACATCGACGACTTCGCGTCCGATTTCACCAGCGCCAAGGTGTACAACCAGATCAAGACCTATTTCAACGACTGCGACGCGCTCTACGACGAGCTCACGATCAATGCGGCAGACTACGGCAACATCAAATCCGACGTCTCCCGCGAGAACGCGCTCTATCTCGTGTGCGTGAAGGAGATGACCGACAACATGGGCGTCGTCGACCTCTCCAGGACTTACGACAACGTGTGCTCCACTGCCGGTCAGAAGATCTCCTACGTGCTCCTCGAGCCTGCCATGCTGCCTCTGCAGTACGGCGGAGGAGACCACTTCTCCACCATGGCCTATTTCGCCGACTACAGCTCCGATTCGTACGGCGCCATTCCCCAGTTCTTCTCCTACAACGCCTACTATGGATACACCATGTACACCGAGGACATGTACGACACCTTCCTGTGGCAGGCGTACATCGGGCCCTCCGACACCGAGGCCGGAGTATCCGGGACCTATTCCTACCTGTACGCCCTTTCCAAGAGCGACGGCACCGTGGCCGCCAACCCTGTGGAGATGGCGGGATTCGAGGTCTCCAAGTGGATTGTCAGGTACAGCGCCGAGAAGAACCCCGAGAGCGACGACTGGACCTACATGGATTACGAGGAGGCTGTCAAGAAGCAGGAGAAGGACGGAGGCGTCATCAACTACCTCTCGTCTTACATCCTTTACGAGTACAAGGGCATCGGCGGAACCTACTCCATGAGCGGGTCCGTCAAGGCTGATGACGGGTCCTCCGTCGACGGCATGGTCGTGGAGCTCTACACTCACAACCCCGTCACGGACAAGGAGGTCCTCGAGTCCTCCGATGTCGTCAGGGACGGCAAGTATTCGGTCGCCATGCCTTCCGACGCCGACGGATGCACCGTCGTCCTCAAGTCTGGGAACGTCAAGATCGCCTCCTTCAAGGACTCCGTCCCCGCGGTCTATACGATTCCCACCGTCAGCGTCGACGGGATTTTCTCCATTGACGGGGAGCCCGTCGTCGGCAAGGACATGAAGCTCGTGTTCCAGAACGCCTCCGTCTCCGATCTCAAGTATGGGGCCGAGACTTCCGACGGAAGCTTCTCCTTGGCGAAGGTCCTCGAGGGGCAGTACGCCATGACCGCCTACGACGCGTCCGGTTCGAAGATCTCCACCTCCGACGTCGCCATCGTCTCCGGAGACGGCAAGACCGTGTCCGGCCTGCACATCGCTCCGACCACCCACAAGCTGACCGCCACGGTCAAGGACGGCAACGGCAGGGAGGTCGACGGCGGACGGGTGGTGGCCACTGACACGTCCAGCGGCCTTCAGTATTCAGCTCCGGTAGAGGAGGGGACCGCGGTCCTCAACCTCATGGCCGGGACTTACACGCTCCACATGACCGGCGGGTACACGGTCATGAACTCCAGCACGTACACCATATCGTCCAGCGACAGGTCCGCCAGCCTCACGGCATATCCCGCCGTGGATGTGGAT
>JAFZXW010000064.1 GCA_017616575.1 Candidatus Methanomethylophilaceae archaeon | reverse complement strand
TTGAAGAAGAGCTCCTTCTTCCCCTCCCCCTGAACGTTCAAGCGGAAGAGGACGTTCTTGGCGCCCCAGTGGTATATCTTGTCCATGTGCGCGCCCTCGACGCCGGAGATCTCGGTGACTATGGAGCGGACGTCGAAGGAGCTCATCTCTTTCTTCATGACCTCGGATTATGCGGGCATCATGGATATAACTTGTCGGGAATTCTGCCAGCAGCGACGGTTTTGATATCATGCCGTCTTCTTTGGATGTGATGCCAGGCTTTACGTCCAGGAAGAAGGCCATGGTCCCAGCGCTGAATCCGGTTGTAGATATCTTTATAAACAATGTGTATATAGCCACACTCACACATGCCGCTGTGGCTAAGGGGTATAGCGACGCCTTGGTAAGGCGTAGGTCGTGGGTCCAATTCCCATCAGCGGCTCCACTTCTTCTTTGTCAGCGATTCGCGTTTGCTTTCGCATCGAAAGATTGTATATTTCAAAATCGGCGCACGGGGCAGAATATCATTCCGCCCAGGACTTCCGGCGGGAACGCCACGACGTTCTTCGGCGCCTTGGATGACGTTTCGCGCAATAAGTCAAGGCTAGGAGCCTTCATGACGATGGCAAGGTCGTGCTTCTTCTCGGCCATCTCGTCTAAGACTTGGTCCAAGTCGTAAGAGTATGTGACCCTCCCTTTCCCCTCGTCGGATTTGTAGACGCCGTCCAGGATCGCGTCCTGAACGAGGCGGGCGTCCATATATTTCGATTCGCTTTCTACAGCGAAGCACTTTCCGGATTTGAACACGAGGCTGAATCTCCCGGCTCCTGCGCGCACGTCTTCCAGAGTCGTGTCAGTCAGTTCTAAGGCCTTGGAGATGCCTTTCTGGGCGTTCTTCTCCGATATGCTGCCGGTGTCGACCATTCTGTGGACCGGAGAAATCCATGAATCATCGGCTGAGAAGACGACTGCCATGGCCTTGCCCGTTCCCAGGTGCTGGAGTCCGTCGACCGCGATCGCCCATCCGATGTCGTAGTTATTGTCTGCAGGAATCCTCAGCAGCCTGTGGGAGGTTCCGTTTTCATCCTCGAATGAAAGCAACAGCTCTCCGTCTGGGGATTCCGGCAGCTTCTCCGAAATGCAGACGACAGGCTCCAGCTGGAACCCCGTGTCTTCTGACGCCGCGACGCTCTCGGTTTTCTGACGGGGATTGGCCGATCCTAATTTTTCGATGCCGGCAGCCTCTAAGGCCCCGACCAGCCCTTTGCGTGAGCGTCCGTCAGGAAGCTTCTGCTCATAAATGTAAAACGAGACGTCGTCGCGCGTCAAGGTCCCGTCTCCGAGCCAGGATTGAACGGTCTTCCCGGCCTCCCTGAACCTCTTGTCCGGCCCTGGGCGCAGAAGCGACTTGACGTCAAGCGGCTTTCCCGACGCGGGCCTGACGCCCTGGAACGGCTCGATCGCGACCATGCGGTCGGGAAAGCCCTGCCCGTATATTATGAAGACGCACTCAGCATATCCTGGGCACAGGGTCTCCGGCGGGCGCTTCGAGGATTCTCCGTCCTCCGACCTCGGTCCTCAGGACCACCCTCTCCACGCCTTCCACGGCCTTTCCGATGATGGCCGCGTTCCTGCCCTCAGGGGTCCTCTTGATGGCTTTCAGGACCTCCTCCGCCATCTCCGGGACGACGCCGATGACCGCCTTCCCCTCGTTGCCGATGCAGAGGGGGTCGATGCCCAGGAGGTCGCAGGCGCTTACCACGCCTTCTCTAAGAGGAATGGCGGAGTAGTCGATCTCCATCCCGATGTGCGATTTGGAGCACCACTCGTTCAAGGTGTTCGCCAGCCCCCCGCGGGTGGGGTCCTTCATCGCCACTATGCCTCCGGCTTTCAAACCCTCGGTTATCATCCCGTTCAGAGGGGCGACGTCGCTTTGGACCTCGCTCTCGAATCCGTATCCCTCGCGGAAGGACAGGAGGGCTATGCCATGGTCCCCCATGTATCCAGACACGATGATCGCGTCCCCGGGCCTAACGGCCGAGTCGGTGCACCAGCGGTTCTCCACTGTTCTGTACTCCGCCGCCTTGGCGAGGTCGGAGTCCAGGTACGGGGACCTCTTTCCGATCGCCGAGGTGGACATGACCATCTGGTCCACCGCGCCGGCTTCGACGACCTTTGTGTCGCCGGTGGCTATTGGCACGCCGCAGCCTTCCGCGGTCCTCCCCATGCTGTCCATGACCCTGTCGACCACGTCCATGTCCAGCCCCTCCTCGATGATGACGGAGCATCCGAGGGCGAGGGGCGAAGCGCCCATGACCGAGACGTCGTTGACGGTCCCGGCCACGGAGATCTTCCCGATGTCCCCTCCGGGGAAGAACAGGGGCTTCACGGTGTGCCCGTCGATCGTGAACACGACGTCGTCCACGACGGCGGAGTCGTCCATGGAATCGAGGGGGACCTCCGCCCTCATCTTAGGGAAATGGCAAGTGACGTGCTTGGACAGGAACTCCTGCATGAGCTCCCCTCCAGCACCATGGTTCATGATCACTTTCGGCATGCGGCCGGAATCGGCGCATCCCCATAAAAGGAATTGCCAGCTCCCGTCTGGGAGCCATGTTTTATATCGGCCTTTGCGGTAGGGTCTGACGGGCCCCGTGGGGTAGGGGATATCCTGTTGGACTTCGGAACCAACAACTCGGGTTCGATTCCCGGCGGGGCCGCCTCGAAGCTGCTTCTTGGGACCGTATTTCCCGACGAGCATCGCCGAGTCCAGGATGTGGCCCTGCATCGCGAAGAACAGCTCGTTCAACGGGAACCCTTTCTCGAGGCCGAGCTCGCAGTCTAGGGCGTACACGGTCAGCGTGTATCTGTGGACCTTGTCCGGGGGCGCCATGCCGCCGTACCCGGTCCCTTTATCTATGGGACATTTGTCCAGGACGCCGCACCAGCTGTTGCGGCCTTCCGTGAAGTCCTTGCTGTTGCGCGACTCGCCCTCGAGCACCTCCGTCTTCTTGAGGTCGGCCAGGATCCAGTGGATCCAATCGAACCCGCAGACGGGGATGGCGTCGTAGTCGTCAAGCACGGCGGCGAAGCTGACCGTCCCCTCGGGGGCGTCTTCAATCTTGAACGGTACGGACAGGGAAGGCATGCCGTGCTTCTTCTCGCTTCCTTTGCTGCCGTACTTGTCCAGGAAGAACCCGTCCACGATCCTGGAGCTGGCGACTTTCATTCGCTTCCCCTCGTAGACGATGAGGGACTCGACGTCGTATCCCTTTAGCTTATCCCTTCCGCCGAGGCCGGCCAGCTCCATGACGAAGCAGATCTTGACGACCTTCCCGCCCAGGCGCTCAATCATCTTGACCATGGCCTCGGTGGTTCCGCCGGTGGCTATCAGGTCGTCCACGATCACGACCTTCTGGCCGGGCTTGACGGAGTCCTTGTGCATCTCCAGCGTGGCGGTCCCGTACTCGAGCGCGTAATCCTCGGATATGGTCTCGCGGGGCAGCTTCCCCTTTTTGCGTACGAGGATAAGCCCTTTTTTCAGAGCATAAGCCACGGGGGCTCCGAAGACGAACCCGCGGGACTCCGAACCAGCCACGAGGTCGAAGTCGATCCCGTCCAGGCTCTTCACGAGCTGGTCGATGGCCATGGAGAACCCGTCGCCGTCGCTGACGATGGTGGTCACGTCTCTGAACATGATCCCAGGCTTCGGGAAGTCGGGTATCGTGGTCACGTAGTCTTTGAGTTCCATGGGTGGTCAACGTGGAACGCTGACTTAAAACAAATGCAAGTTCAACAACCTGGACGGACCGGTTCTTTAGAATCCCGGTCCTCTCTGTCCGCCCCGTCTGGGTAAGCGCGTTTGTCGCGGTCATCCGTCGAGTCTTGCGAGCGGAGCCGTCGTCGGCGCGGAGGGGACAAGCGAATGTCGCCCTGGCCGCGGTACGTCACGGTGCCGCTCTCGCCGCAGATCCTAGATACTTGTCTTTTAGCGATCTTTCCTTGCCTCCTTGAGAAATAGTACGAGTTTATACTATTTATAGTAATCTATCTACTGTATTCGTATGAATTTTGAATATTAATGTTGAAATAGTGTTGATTATTACGATATTCGTAAAAGAATAACGGTAACTTTTAATTTCTGCAATGCCATTCGAGCGTTGCAGGGTCGTGCTTCACAATGATTTTTCGAAGCATGAAGTCAGAATCCGAAGGGAGGAAGAAGGCCCGGCCGGAGCCGGGAAAAAGGTTTCAGTAGAGCTGCTCGGAGCAGTAAGGGCAGAACTTGGGCGTCTTGGGGAGGCCGGATATGTCCTTTCCGCAATAGGGGCAGCTGTTGAACTTGGGGGCCCCGGTAGCGTTCGCGGCACCGGTTCCGGCAGGTCCAGGGGCAGCCTGTGCCGCTCCGGCGTTAGGCGCGTTGGGCTGAGGTCCCGGAGGGGCCCCTCCGGCAGGCATGTATCCAGGCCCGTATCCCTGGGGCATGCCGCCCTGCGGGTATCCGCCGGCGGGGCCGTATCCCGCGGGTCCGGGCGCGGCCTGTCCGCAGTAGGTGCAGAACCTGTAGGGGTAGAAGTTGGGATGTCCGCAGAACGGGCAAAGCATCTGCTGGGACTGCGGCGCCTGCGGGGCGGCCTGCTGGGTCCCCTGCTGCCCTCCCTGCAGCTGTTGGAACATCTGGGGGAACAGCAGCATGCCGGTTCCGACGGCCGCCCCTCCCTGGGAGTTGCCGATGGCGTCCGCCATCCTGTCCATGACCTCGTACTTCTTGAAGGCCTCTCCGTTCTTGCTGCTGAACTGGATGTACTCGAAGATCTTCTTCTGGTCCTCCTCGGTGGTCCTGACCTCGGCGATCTTCAGGGAAAGGAGCTCGAGCCCCCTCTGGTTGAAGTACTGCTCGATCTTCACCTTGGTCACTGTCGAGGCCTTCTCCAGCTGCCCGTAGATCTCCATGTAGTACTGGCTGCTGAGCTGCTGGGTGACCTGCTCGTTGATGAAGCTCTTCATGAAGGCGTTGACGTCGCCTGTGGTGTACGCCTTCAGCCCTCCCAGGACCTGGGTGAAGAACACGGTGACGTCGCTCACGCGGAACTGGTAGTCCCCGTTCGCCATGAGGGTGATGGGGGCCTCGTAGTCCGGCGCGGGCTTTATCATCCCGCGGATCCCCCACTTCCCGTTGAACATCTTCAGCGAGACGAAGACGATCTGCACCTTGAAGGGAGTCTCCTTGTACCCCAGGGCGAGGTTGTACAGCTTGGTGAGCCAGGGGATGTTGGTGGACGTTATGAGGTGCCTTCCGGGGTCCAGGACTCCCTGGAGCTGCCCGTCCCTGATGAACAGGGCGACGGCGTGCTCGGGGACGGTGACCGAGGTCAGGGTCCTGAGGTCGTCGTGGTTGAATGTGTACACTATGTCGTCAGGGCCCTGGTTGGACCACGTGACGACGTTGGTGTTCTCCGCCATCAGGCCACCTCCTCGGACTGGAAGCCCCTCATGACGGCCTCCCTCTCGTTGTATGCTTCGATCATGTCGTCCAGGCACCTCTCGTATTTGCGGAGGTCCTTCCTCTGGACGTTGCCCTCGTCCACGGCGTCGAGGATGCTCTCGGTGGCCTCCCTCAGCGCGTGGATGTCCTCGAGGATCTTGGCGTCCCACTCCATGACCCTGTCCAGGTCCTTCTCGAGGATCTTCACGGAGTCGTGGAACCCGGAGTAACCGTTGATGGCCTTCTTGATGTCGACGTCGTAGCGGTCGACCTTGGTCCTTATCCTCTCGACGTCCATCAGCAGGTCGAAGTCGTTCAAGACCCCTTTCTGTATCTCGCAGAGGTCCATCTTGCACCCCTGGAGCGCCCTGGAGAGCTCCAGCCTGACCGCCCTGTCGGCGTCCCTGCGGAGGTTCTTCTCCTTGTAGCCCTTGTATCCGGGGATGTAGAGCTTTATCCTCTCGAAGAGGCCCATGTCCCCTTTCATCTTGGACGTTACCGTCTCGTTCAATTCTGCCATTTTCACA
>JAFZXW010000063.1 GCA_017616575.1 Candidatus Methanomethylophilaceae archaeon | reverse complement strand
CGACAGGATGCCTGTCGACGAACATGGTCCCCAAGGCCGTGGGAAGATGGAGGTTCGTGATCCCATGACCCTCCGCATAGCGATAGAGAAGGTCGATGTCCAGCCTCACATCCTCAGGAATGACGCACACGGATGCTCCGGCGATTATCGGAGACAGCATGCTCTCGATGTGGACGTCGAATCCGAAGCTGTGGTACAGGGCGACCACGTCCTCGCAGCACAGCCTGGCGGCCCGGGCGTAGAACTCGACGTAGTTCTCCAAAGCCAGATGCGGGATCGCCGATCCTTTCGGAGTCCCGGTGGTTCCAGAGGTGTACAGTATCACGGAGGCGTCTTTCGGAGAAACCGCGACCGGGTCGAACCTAGAGACGGGGAGACCTGTGCAAGATATGACCTGCGGGGATGGCTTGAGCGCATGTACGAGCGCAGCAGCGCGGCCAGAAGTCTCCTCCGTCACCAGGATCGCCTTCACGGAGGAGTCCGAAAGCATGAACGAGACCCTCTCGTCAGGATAGGAGGTATCTATGGGGACGTAGGCCGCGCCGGTCTTCAGGACGCCGAGAGCGCAGAGCATGTACCACTCGGACCTGGGCACCATGACGGCGACCCTGTCCCCGAGGCAGACGCCATGCGACGATAACGCGGATGCGATGGAATCGGATGTCCTGTATGCCTCGGCGTAGGTGTACCTATGGTCGAGATATGTCAGGAAGATCGATTCTGGAGAAACCGCGACCTGACGGCGGAATGCCTCGGCAATGTCATTGAACCTCAAAGGCGCGGACGTGTCGTTGAGGGCGTCCATCTCCCTGACGTCCGCTTCAGAAGTGTAAACGATATCCGATAGCGACTGGCACGAAAGCAATCCGCCCAATATCGCATCGAACGACTTGGCCATGTTCTTTACGACGCTGTCGGAGAACTTCGACGTGTGGGAGTATTCCAGCACATACCCTTTCTCCGTCATCGATATCTCGAACGACAGGCTTCCCCTGTTGTCGAGCTGGAACGCGGTGCGGTCGCCGGATATGCCGCTCAGAATGTTGAAAGTGACGTCGTAAACCAGGCCCAGCTCTTTCGAGAGCCTCCAGAACGGGCACCTCTGATGCCCCATGGCGCCCGAAATCACGGCGTTGACATGCTGGAGGTACTCCGTAACCGGCCGGTTCCGACAGTCCAACGCCAGCGGGAGATGCCTCACGTACATCCCCACGGAATCCAGGCTGCGTGCGTCCCCTCTGCCGTTGACCGCGTCGCTGAACACCGCGTACTCCGAGCCGGAGAACCTGGACAGCATGTATCCGAAGGCCGCCGTCAGAACGCAGGCGGGAGCGACCCCCGTCTCGGAGGCGAACCTTCCCATTGCGTCCCTGGTCGGCGACAAGAGCACAGAGCCGTTGCCACGGGAACCCGACGGGCAAGGGGTCAGGACTGCGTCGTCCGGGACTTCGGACATCATCGCCTTGTAGAACCCGAAGTCGGCCTCCTCCCGCTCGCTGGAGTACTCTTCGGCGTCCTCGAGGAAGGAGAGGTCCGTCTTCAGCGTTCCGCCGCCGAGAAGCGTCCCCAGGTCTTTCTTCAGAACCATCATCGAGGTCCCGTCGGAGATCATGTGGTGGATGTGAAAGCTGACCGCGCCTTTGAAGATCCCGAACCTGCACATGCAGGCATGTATATCGAAGGGGACGTCGGCGTCAGGCATGTCTCCGCGATAGATTTCAGGCTTGGAATCGAAAATGAAACGAGGGGCCCCGTCGTAATCCTCGACGCGCGCCTTGAGTATGGGATGGGCGTCGGCCAGCGCCGTGATCGCCTTCTCAGCGTCGGAGACGTCAACACCCTCAGGCAGCGGAAGGTCTCCTCCCAGTATGTAGACCGAATCCGTCTTTCCCGACACGATGTCGAGATAGACGTCCAGGGCCCCGCCCGTGACAGGGCATCCTGTCTCCAACGTGTATCTCCTGTCTCCGGATATACGCTCGCAGACCCGGGCGATCTCCCTAGGGGTCATCCCGGCCATAAGCTGGGACGGGGTGACGCGGATCCCTTTGGAAGCGCAGATGGATATGACGGCCATCCCCGTGAGGGAATCCCCTCCCAGACGGGTGAAGCTGCTGTCAGGCCCGACGGCCTTCCCTCCCAACGCCTCGGAGAAGGCGTCGCAGATAACCATCTCGAGCTCGTTGGAAGGCTGTGCGACTCCTTCGTCAACATCTTCCGGCAGGGCCAGAAGTGTCCTGGCGATCTTTCCGTTGGCGTTGTGCGGAAGAGATTCCTTCTTGACGATCATGTCGGGGACCATGTAGCCGGGGAGCGCCTTGGAAAGCTCCTCCCGCAGCCGGTCCTCCTCGATCCCGCCGACATAGAACAGGCAGAGGCGCTTCTCGATGTCCCCATACGGGACGCACGCGCATTCCACGACCGCGCCTGTCTGCATCGCGGCGTACTCGGCCTCCGCAGGCTCCACCCTCTGGCCCCTGACCTTCACCATGGAGTCGAGGCGGCCCATGACCACTATGCCCTCTGAAGTGCGCATCCCGAGGTCCCGGGTATGCAGCCACCTCCTTCCGTCGGAATCGACCTTTATGACCTTCGACGTCAGCTCCGGGTCGCCGACGTATCCGTTCATCATCGTCGGCCCGGAGACCACTATCTCTCCCTTGTCGGCGTCATGGCCGCCCTCGTCCAGCAGCCTGACGGTGCTGCCACGAAGAGGCTTGAGAGACAGATATGACTCTCCGACGCCGAGACCGACCATGAAAGGGCACATCTCCGTGCAGCCGTAGAGGTTGATGACGTTTATCCCGGCCGCCGAGATGGCCCCGGACGACTGCCCCTGGGCGAAGATGTCCGTGAGCGCGGTCCCCACGAAGTACTTGACCATCTGCGGGGGCATGGACGATTTGGAGACGCCGTTCTCGTCGATCAGCCTCCTCAGCTGCATGATGTCGCGCCTCTGGCTGTCATCCGGGATGACGACGAGCCCCCCGAAGTACGTGTACGCGCTCATCTCGATGATGCTTGCTATGAACATGAAGTCGGCGATGAGGATAAAGCTCCAGTCATCACCTTTGCAATGCTGGATGGCGTCCTGGACGTCGCAGTAGAACTGAGAACGGTCATGGATCACGCCTTTGGGCTTGCCTGTGGAGCCGGAGGTGTACATTATGTAGCCTTCGTCAGCGTCGGATATGTCCGTCTCGACGTAACGGGCAGGCCCGTACGAATCCAGATCCCCGATTACAGCGTCATCGATCACGATGCTTGGGCGGCAGGAATCGATGATCTCCGATATCCTCTTCTCGGGATAGCCAGGATTAATCGATATGAACGACGCGCCGACACACAAACATGCAATTCTAGAAGCGAT
>JAFZXW010000062.1 GCA_017616575.1 Candidatus Methanomethylophilaceae archaeon | reverse complement strand
CACCGCACCTACATCGACCCGGGTAACCCCAAGGTCGCGCTTGTGCTATACATGCCCCGCATCTTCATGAACCTGAACCCCCAGAACAGGAAGTACCCCCTGAACGCCTACGCCGTGATGAAGGAGATCTCCTTCTTCCAGTCCATGGCGAAAGCCTCCCCGAGCAATACGCTCGACCACCGGCTCGCCCTGGTGGACGACTCGTCGCTGTTCGACCCGAAGCTCCCGTACCGCCCGTTCGAGTTCTGCATTCCCGTCGATTTCCATACCAATGACAACAATAACCTGGGCGACATCCACAAGATGTACTCCAATACCGCCGAGCTGGTTTACTATATCCACAGCGGTGACGGCGCGCAGGGGTTCAAGTCCTTCCTCGACAACTACGAGGACGGCCAGCAGAAAATCTCCGACGACGGCTTCCTCATCCCGATGGGATACATGGCCATCCGCAAGCCCGAGGACCAGTTCGAGAACTACATCGCACTGCGCACCCGGTACGAGATGCTCCGCTACGGTATCATCGGGGCGCCGGTCGAAGACGCGCAGAAGCGCAAGGACCTGATGAAGTCCCTGTTCAACTCCCTCATCAAGCCCATTCTCTTTGAAAAGGGAACCCAAAAGGAGTCCTATTACAGTATCATCTCCTCCAGGGCCGATGACATCATCGAGACCGACCTTCCCGACAACCTCATCAGGGACAACAGGAACAGGGTTGTCAACCAGCTCCCCCAGAATGTATCCATCGAGGACGCCAGGGTCACCATCTCATCCATCAAGGCGATGATCACCGGCATCGGGAAGGAGAAGAAAACCGCCCAGAAGGCCATCAAGGACAGCCTGTGGGCGTGGGCCGAGGAAAACGCACGCAAATGGGGCCTCCAGTATGTCAAGGACATCCTCCAGGAGCTGGACGCCTACTGCACGCAGCTCTACCTGGATTACACGACGGAGACGGAAGACGACCAGGCACTCCGTGAACTCAAGTGCCAGCGGCGGGCCGTCCTCGTCGAGGCGAGGGACAGCTACGAGGACAATCTCGACCAACTCTACCGGGAAGCGCTCAAGGAATCCGTGGGAGAGTTTATCCGCAGAGACAATTCGACTGACGTCCAGAAATTCTTCTCCGCGCTGAAGGAATGGGTCGACGCTTCCACCAGGGTCTTCCTCGCCGAAGAGTCCTTCGATATCCTCCGCGAGCTGTCCTATGGCGACAACGGTGTCATTGACGGGCTCCTCTCGCATGTGCGGCAGCTTCTCGCCGAGGCCGGATCGGTCCTCAACGGAAGCAAGGGCGCGCTGAGCGATTACATGAACCTCGCCAAGAGCTTCCTGCAGGCCAAGCTCGACGTGACATCCGTCTATATCCCCGACATCACCACCTTCGCCGACAGCCACGGCTGGCGGGATGAGGGCAACCTCTTCTCGCAGTGGTACGCCCAGGTCATCGGCCACGGCCCCGAGTTCCACGAGGGCGAGGGGTACGAGCCCGTGCGCAACGGGGACAACGTCTCGCTCGAGCGCATCTTCAGCGAGCTGTCCACCTATAACGGCGAGCGCATGATCCAGGCGAAGTACCTCGTTGACGGGGAGACCCACCTCTTCACCAACACGTCGAAATCCGACAAGAAGCGGATCATCGAGGATATCCTCACCTACACGGTGGACACGGTCAGGACCCTTGTCCGCCAGAACACCGCCGTCAGCCAGCAGTGGTACGAGAAGACCCTGGCCAATTTCTACTCCGACCTCAACAACGAAGCCCGGCTCGCCGTCCGCAGCAGGACGGTGCCGCCGCTCTTCTTCCCGTACAACCGCGCGCAGAAGACCGGCAACTCCGTGGAGAAAGCCTTCAGCGTCGGCCCGAGGGCCATCGCCCAGGAGCTCTTCGGCGACACGACGGAATCCCCGGTGATCGATTCCATGGACGATTCCGTGATGTACAAGCTCGTAACTAAGCTGGGGATGTCGTTCGACTACTACGACCTCTACGACGCCCTCGAAAGGACGTACCTGGCCAACCCCGGGAAGGAGTTCTACCACTTCCACCAGGCCTTCGCGAAAGCCGGCGGCAACGCCGACCAGATCCGTCTCCCGAAGGAGATCTCCCCCGAGCAGATCGTCTTCGTCAAGTACCTCCTCCTCAACCGCCTGTGCCGCGAACTGTCCGGTTGGATCAAATCCGGCGACCAGGCATACGACGCCGACTCGTTCGCTCCCAGCCCGCTCCTGAGGACTGCCGGCGCGATGCGTTTCGCCAAGTCGGACGCTCTCGCCGGCATCGCCGATGACAAGATCGTCCTGTCCGTCAACGACGGCGGCATCTCCCGCTTCCATACGGTCACCGCGGCCGACGGCAAGTACAAATGGACGGCATTCCTGCGGGGATTCGAGCAGTTCTTCGCGGAGGGGCAGTTCGCCGACCTGGCAGCCAACCTCATCGAGAGGCTCGGCCACCTCGCCGGCGAGCAGGTCCGCCAGAAGTACATGCCCGCGCTGCACGCCCTCAAGCGGGAGCTCAACGAGCTCTATGCCAAGGCGACGGAGAAGACCGAGAAGGAGACCCTCCAGGGCATCCTGCTGATACTGGATTCCAAACTGAACAGTTTCGAAAAGTTCCTTTCTGACAAATACTTCGGCTGATATGCTCCCCTTATGGATCATCAACCTGGGTGAGGACAAGGAGTCGGAGCGGAGGCTCGCTACGCTCCTGGACGGGATGTCGGACGCTGTCAAGCCCTTCTGGCATTACCTTCACCCGGGAAGCGGGGAGGTCAGCTCCCCCGAGGAATACCGCCGCTTCGAGAGCCGCCTGGTCCGGGAGGGGCAGCAGTGCTACAACGGCTTCATGGACGCCGGCCTGCGGGTCAGTAATTTCCAGATCGTCGTCCTCGGGGCCGCGGACGAGGCGCTCTCGCAGAGCGTCTTCGCGCCCCTGGCGGGCATCCTCCGGGATGCCCTGCCGAGGATAGTGGCCGACCACACCAAGCTGGGCGTGGAGATCACAGGGCTCCTCTATATCCCCTCCACCGCCAACCAGGACAAGGACGATGGCCGCAGGCAGAGGATGGCCGTCTTCCTGGAGGAGGTCAACCTCCTGTCGGGAACGGGCTGCGCAGGCGCCTATAACCGGGTCATCGGCTATCAGGATATCCAGCACCAGTCCGTGCGCTTCTACGAGCGGCTGGACGCCGAGGGGAGGGCGGCCCTGCTGTTCCAGTACCTCGTCCACCTTTTCCTCGGCAGCCACGACGGGGAGAAGCTGTCCGACCGCATCGGCGCCGACGGCGGCGTGTACGCCCTCGGCGCGGCGTCCGCCTACTTCAGCAGCAAGGCCCACCGCGAGGCGGAGATGAAGACACTCCTGGAACGCCTCACGGCCGAGTTCAAGGATATGGAGAACGCCGACGTGGTCTATGCCGACAAGAGCGTCCGTAAGTATCTCGACACGGCCCCCGTCTTCCCCGAGGACTATTCGTCACGCCTGAGCGAAGGCTGCGCCAGCATCGACGTCGACCTCTCCAGGCTGGAAGACAAGGCGGATCCGCATCCCGTATGGGACCTGCTGAAGGTCGACCTCTTCCCGTCCTACTACAGGAAGTACCTGCGTTATATGCCCGCCCGGTTGGTCAGGTTCATGCAGGAGCTCTCCTACGCCCTCCTGTCCCGCTACGCGGGCCGCATCCGGGCCAACGTACGGGATGCCGAGGCAGCAGGACGGCTACTCCTCCGCGGCACGGCGGCAAAGATTCTCGCGGACAAGGAGAACCCCCGCGCCACCATCGCGCAGCTCGAGCTCTTCTTCGCGAAGGCGCGCGGGCGCTTCGAGGAGCTCCGCTCCGACCCGGCGCTCCCCTACCGCGACATCCTCCCCGTACCCCGATACCTCAAGAACGATTACGAGCGGTTCTCCAAGGACGGCGGGGATGGGAACAGCGAAGCCGATATCCTTGACAAGCTGAAGAAGAACCTCCGGCAGGAGCCCGTGACGCTCGCCCTGCTGGTCCGCTGCTTCTTCCTGGGGGTCATCCTGCTGCTTGTCGCCGTTCCCCTGGCTGAGTTCTTCTTCCCGTCCGCGATGGCCTGGACGTGGCTGTGGATTCCCGCCCTTTTCCTTCTCCCGTTGGCCGTGGAGCTGGTCTTCAACGTGAGGCGCCACTTCAAGAGGATCCGACGGCTGAAGTACGGCCTTCTTGCCGCCACGCTGCTCTCCGTCAACCGGAAGCTCTTCCATGAGCTGAACACCGGCATCGAGGCGGTCTACGCCGCCCTCGTCTCGGAATGCGAGGAACAGGTCAAGGCACTCTCCGCCCTCCGGGATGCCCTGGAGGTCCCGGAGACCGTGGACAAAGAGCGGCTCCTCCCGAAGACCCGCTTCAACCAGCCCCTCTTCGAAGGCTGCTTCAAAGGAGAGTCCATGGTTACCGGCACGCTCTCCGACGAGACGCGCCTCAGCCTCCCCGGCGGGGAGAAGAGCCTCTCCGCCCTGGTGAAGGAAGACTACCTCCGGGTGCTGAAGCTCCTCTTCCAGGAGCTCCCGCTCCAGACGGATCTCGGCGCTTCGGAGGCGGACAAGCTGGTGGAGGCCTTCCGTGAGAAGCTCTCCGGCCGGCTCCGCACCATGGACGACAGCGATATCCTCACCGTCCTGGCAAGGCTCGCCAAACGGGCCGACCTCACTCCCCTTCGGAAGATGGCCGCGCTCAACGGCATGCTCTTCTCCGTCGATTCGGGCAACGCTCCCGTGGTCAAGGCCACCGAGGATGTCCCGGGCATCGAAGGTGCCTCCGTCATCAAGGACGACATCCTGACGGATTACGTCATGGTGACCACCTGGCAGAAGCTTTCGCCGGGGATT
>JAFZXW010000061.1 GCA_017616575.1 Candidatus Methanomethylophilaceae archaeon | reverse complement strand
TTATCGAAGATTGCACGGGTCTCGTCGCTGATGGGGACCTTGTTGGCAGCAGCCTCAGTCTTATCTAGGATGTACCTGGAAAGTCTCACGTCGCCAATCTTGTCTTTGGCGAATCCTGTAATCTTCGAGAAGACCTCTCCTTCGGCATATCCGATGACTATATCCGCGACCATGCCTCCGACAAGCGCCAACATCGGCAACGAATTGCCTGCATTGTTTAAGACGATATTCAGAATTCGAATTGCATCGCACCTGCGGCAATCTGTCAGCCAAAGTGTCTACCATATTGGCCTTTTCTCCCGATTTATTGGTTTGAGGGGTCCGGAGTCTGAGAACGGGTAGCTGATTTTTCGTGAGTGAGTGCATGTTGCTTTCGCTATCGTGCTATTTGGATTCGACTTGGATCATGTGCCGGATTGGTGATGGGGAGGATCCAGCTTCATTGAGCTTCGACATTGAATATTTGAACATATCTCTTTGGAGCCTTGGCAATCCCGTTCAGCTTTCGTCTATGCATGAGACGACGGTCTAATATCTAAATCAATTGAATAGGTCTTGCCGCCAGAGCACACGCATCCTTCACAGGGCTCTACCAGTTCCTTGTTAGTTTTGTATGCAGGCCGCCCTTATGTCATGGCGTTTGTCAAAGACCATATTCGGGAGTAACGTAAGGTGGCGTTGCCTCACCCTTCTTGCCGGAGCGGCAGATGTCGCTCATATAGGCTATCTCGCGAACGGGGCCCGAGAGTCGCATTTCTTTGTTCTTTAAGCTTAAAGTGACTGATTTCTGCCCCAGAATCATGCAATGCCGTAATGCAGTCTGTTAACGGTCATGTTTTTTTATGTTTGTAACCCGTAGTCGTCACGGGTCATACCTATGAACGGCAATTGGTTAGTTACAGTGACGGCGGTGGTCATCGCCGTCTTGGGGCTATTCGCCGGGCTGAACCTCATCAACGGAGGCGGCCACGGCTACTTCGAGGCCGATGACGCCTCCGAGATCGCGGCTTCCTTCTCGGCCAACTACAGCGGCTTCTTCGGAGAGGACTACTACCTCGACGAGGACCTCTGTTTCAAGGACCTCGCGTCCGACAACTATCCTAACGACTCCGGAGAGCTCTACACCCACAACTTCGTCACCTTCGTGATCAACCACAACCAGAAGGAGAGCAGGGACAGCTTCAACAGCTACAAGGACATCCTTGTCAGATCCATGGACCCGGATACGGATGCCAACATGGGAAGCGTCGGCTCCATGTTCAAGTTCGACGACGGGTTCGCCGTCTACAGCAACTATGCCGACCACTCGACCATGCATTTCATCGGATACATCGGCAACCTGGAGTTCGACACGTATGCGTACCTGAAGGGGAAGACCATCACCGGAGCCGAGGTCAAGGAATTCGCCGACGCGATATACGACGCGATTATGAACCCCCTCCCGGTCGACATGGCCAAGAAGTATCCCGCCGACTCCGCCGTCCTCCGTCTGAGCGCGACAGAATTCGCCCTGGTCTGACGACGGTATTTCGCACTATCATAGGGAAAGGGTCTTCCCTTTCCAAACCTTTTACCTTTAATGCATATTATTGTACATTGATGAACATAATTATTTTATATTGAACATACGTCCCTCCAGCCATGGCAATACCTAGAGACGCTAGGATCAATCTGTCGCCAGAGGACATTCCCAAGAGATGGTACAACCTGGCATCCGACCTTCCCGGGCTCAAGCCCCCGCTCAACCCCGGGACCGGCGAGCCCGCCAAGCCCGAGGACTTCGAGGCCATCTTCTGCAAGGAGATCATCAGGCAGGAGGGCACCACCGAGAGGTACGTCGACATCCCCGAGGAGGTCCGCGACAACCTCATCTACCTCAACAGGCCCGCCCCGCTCCAGAGGGCGTACAGGCTCGAGAAGTATCTCAAGACCCCTGCGAAGATCTACTTCAAGAGGGAGGACATGAGCCCCCTCGGCAGCCACAAAGGTAACACCGCCCTCGCGCAGGCGTATTACAACGCCGAGGCGGGAGTCCACACACTGACCACCGAGACCGGCGCCGGGCAGTGGGGGACAGCCCTCGCCATGGTGTCCAACCTCTACGACCTGGACACCACCGTCTTCATGGTCAAGGGCAGCTACATGGCCAAGCCTCTCAGGAAGACCATCATCAACACCTACGGCGCGAAGATCTACGCCTCTCCTAGCGAGTATACCGAGTTCGGCAGGAAGATCCTCAAGGAGCACCCGGAGACCTCCGGATCCCTCGGGATAGCGATCTCCGAGGCCTGCGAGATGGCCGCCAAGGACCCCAAGATCTGCTACTCCCTGGGAAGCGTCCTGAACCACGTCATGCTCCACCAGACCGTCATCGGCCAGGAGACCATGAAGCAGATGGCCATCGGCGAGATTGAGCCGGACTACGTGGTCGCCTGCACCGGCGGTGGGTCCAACTTCGGCGGCATGGTGTTCCCGATGCTCGGGAAGAAGATCCGCGGGGACGGCTTCAAGAACACGGAGTTCGTCGCCGTGGAGCCCAAGGCCGCGCCCTCCCTCACGGAAGGGGAGTTCAAGTACGACTTCGGCGACACCGCCGGGTTCACGCCCCTGCTGATGATGTACACCCTCGGAAGCGAGTTCATACCCTCGGCGATCCACGCCGGCGGGCTCAGGTACCACGGGATGTCCCCGCTGGTCTCCGCCGCCTACGACGCCGGCATGCTGAGCGCCAGGTCCTACGACCAGACCCAGACCTTCGAGGCCGGGCTCCTGATGGCCAGGACCGAGGGAATAATACCTGCGCCCGAGTCCTGCCACGCGCTCAAGGGAGCCATCGACCTGGCCCTGGACGCCAAGGCGAAGAACGAGGAGAAGACCATAGTGTTCTGTCTCTCCGGGCACGGGCTGCTCGACCTTTACGGATACGAGCAGTACCTGGACGGGACGCTCCAGTCCTCGGACATCCACAACTGAGCAAAACGCCGCCCTTTCCTGCGGGAGGGGGCGGCGACGTTACTGATAAATAGTGCTCCGTGTTAGCGTGTAGCACGGTTGCGGGCGAGGCCCCGCGCCCCGGGTGACCTTATGGAATTGGACGCGCTGAGGGACGAGATCCGCAAGAAAGACGAGGAGATAGCGAGGCTGGTCGCCGAGCGCACCGGCATCGCCAGGGAGATCGGGCGCGTCAAGAGGCGCGAGGGCCTCCCGATTCGCAATCCTTCCGTGGAGGCGGCCGTCGTCTCCAGATATCTGGAGAACGGGCGCTCCCACGGGCTCAGCGACGAGGCGTCCAGGAACCTGGCTTCCGCGGTCATCAAGGAGGCGGTGGACGCCGAGGCGGCCCTCCTCACGGGGGCAGGGGGCCTCAAGGCCGCCGTCATCGGGGGCGCCGGGAAGATGGGCGCCTGGACCGCGTCGTTCCTCAGGGAATCCGGCCACGATGTCATCGTAATAGACCCGGCGTCGAAGGACTCCCACGACATCTCGGAGTGCGCCGGATGCGACGTGGTGGTCGTTTCGGTGCCGATCCATTCCACCGACGCCGTCCTTGCCCGGCTGGAGGGGATATGCTCCCCTGACATTCTGGTCTTCGACCTCACGTCGCTCAAGACCCCGGTCGAGAGGAGGCTGAGGGAGATGGCGTCCAGGATGAAGGTCTGTTCCGTCCATCCCATGTTCGGGCCGTCCGCGTCCTCCCTTTACGGAAGGAACCTCATTATATGCGACTGCGGAAACCCCAAGGCGGTCGAGGAGGCCGAGGCCCTGTTCGCGGACAGGGGCGGGAACATCAGGACAATGGACCTGTCGAGCCACGACTCGTACATGTCCTACGTCCTCGGGCTGACTCACGCCGTCAACATCGCCCTTTTCACCGTCCTGGAGCGCAGCGGGTACAGCTTCGAGGACCTCCTCACGGTGTCGTCCACCACGTTCAGCAAGGGGCTGGACACGAACATCTCGGTGGCGTCGGAGGATCCGATGCTGTACTACGAGATACAGCACATGAACTCCCACAGGGACGAGATGTGGTCCCTGTTCTCGAAGGCCGTGGAGGATCTCCGGGAGAGGTCCCTGAGCGACGACCCCGCCGGCTTCGTGGAGCTCATGGACGCCGGACGGAGATACTTCGCAGGTTCCGATAGTCGTTGAATAACAGTTTTTTACCAATCATATCATCAGGTCGCGAGGCATTTGAAAATGTACGGAAAAAGCATCCGCATGGAAAGGATAATGGACAGGAAGACCGGCAACGCGGTCATAGTGCCCATGGACCACGGGATCTCCGTTGGGCCGTTGGACGGGCTGATAGACATGAGGAAGACCGTGGACGACGTCTCCAACGGAGGGGCCACCGCGGTCCTCATGCACAAGGGCCTGATAAGGTACTCCTACCGCCAGTCCGGGAGGGACGTCGGGCTGATAATGCACCTGTCGGCCTCCACCGACCTCGGCCCCAACAGGAACAGCAAGGTCCAGATCACCACCATCGAGGAGGCCATAAAGTATGGCGCGGACGCCGTCTCCATACACATCAACTTCGGGTCCCCCGACGAGCCCTCCATGCTGGAGCAGGCCGGGAAGATCTCAGAGCAGTGCAACGACTGGGGAATGCCGCTGGTCATCATGGCGTACCCCCGCGGCCCCGAGATAAAGGACCCGTTCGACCCCCAGGCCGTCGCCCATTGCGCCAGGGCCTCCTCGGAGATCGGGGCGGACATAGTGAAAGTGAGCTACACCGGGGACATCGACTCCTTCAAGGACGTCTGCAGAGGCGCCCTCGCCCCGGTCGTCATCGCCGGAGGACCCAAGATGGACTCCGACATGGACATCTTGAACATGGTCCACGACTCCATCGAGGCCGGGGGGCACGGCGTGTCCATCGGCAGGAACGTGTTCCAGAACAGGAACGTCATGGGGATAACCAAGGCCATATCCAGCATTGTCCTGGACGGCTACTCGGTCGAGGAAGCGGCCAAGTTCCTGCGAGGGGTCTGATGAAGGACATCATAGTAAGGGCCGACGCCTTGGAGGATCCCGACGCCAGGAAGGAGTACGTGACCGAGGGGCTCGAGTCCGGGTTCTCGTCGTTCATCCTCAGGGAGGGCGACGAGTCCTTCGAGAGCCTCGGCAGGATGGGCGCCATCTACACCAGGGGCGGCGCCTTCGTGGACGGCTCGATCGAGGCCGTGGACATAGACGACCCCGAGGGCCAGGAGAGGGCGATGTCACTCGCCGGCAAGAGGAAGGCCGTGGTCGTCAGGACGACGGACTGGACCGTCATCCCCTTGGAGAACATGATAGCGAAGTTCGGGGGCAGCGGCACGTCCGTGTACGCCTGCGCCTCGGACCCTGCGGAGGCCAGGCTGTTCCTCACGACCATGGAG
>JAFZXW010000060.1 GCA_017616575.1 Candidatus Methanomethylophilaceae archaeon | reverse complement strand
CCCGTTCCACCAAGGCTCGTAGTCGGGGTCGACCTCCTCGACGACGCCTTCAGCGCCGTCGTCGGCGCCGCCGAAATCGTATCCCTGCGTAGCACCGTAGGCGAGGAAGCCGAGGCACATTATGGCGATGATGGCGAAACCGACGATGTACAGAGTCCCGTTCTTCATGCAGAGGCCTCCTTCTTGTTCTTCTTGAAGGAGTCCGCCGCGATGTCGAAGAGCTCGGGCTTGTTGTTGAGCAGGAACATGGAGAACATGAAGAACAGAATACCCTCGATGATGGCAAGAGGAATCTGGGTGACGGCGTAGTTGGTCATGAAGTCGACGAACGCGGTCACGCTCTGCCCGTGGTTGAGGGTCATCTGGAAAGCGGTGACGACATAAGTGAAAAGGTCCGCGACAAGGGTGGCGACGAACATGCAGGCCGGGATGTTCTTGGTGGCCCTCCTGAGAAGGATCCAGCAGGCGAGACCGGCGGCAGGCCCGGCGATTCCCATGGAGAACACGTTGGCGCCGAGGGTGGTGAGACCGCCGTGGGCGAGGAGGATCGCCTGGAATATCAGAACGATAAGGGCCAGGAAGGAGGTGGCCGCGACTCCATAAAGGACGACGGCGAACCCGGTTCCCGTGGGGTGGGAGCTTGAACCCGTGACGGACGGGATCTTGAGGGACGAAAGCAGGAATATAAACGCCCCGGAGAGGGCGATTGTCATCTTGTGCTCAGGATGATCCCTCATCAGATCGATCACCTTCTTGGCTCCAAGAACCACGAAGGGAATTGCGATGATAAACCACACCGCGCACCATATAGGGTCTAAGTACCCTTCCATTATGTGCATTATTTCACCTTTAACAACCAATCATTCGGTTGGCTGTATACGCAACGTAGCCTAACCCCGCATATAAACAATTTGGACTATTCATCCAAAAGAATTATATATAGTCGTATTTTAGTTTAATCTAAATTATTTAAGCCATACCTTAAAAAAAATATTTCTCCAATACGGTTTCTGATGAAACAAACTCGATAAAACGTCTGAAATCGATATAATTCGTCGATATCTGACAGCGGTCGCACAGGGCCGAATATGACGGACCCAGGACACTCCATGCAGACCCCGAGCTCCCCGTCGTACCCTTCCAAAACGTACAGCGCCTTTAGAAGCCCGGACGACCTGACGTACCTGCAAAGGCCGCACAGCGCACCGGAGACCTCCTCCCCGCCGGCCACCCTGTCCGCGATGCGGGATATCTCCTCGTAGAAGTCGTCGCGGTAGGCGCTCCTGTCTATGACGGAGTTCCCGCCCCTGACGCCTTTCATATACTGCGACACGGCGGCGCTGGTGACCCCGAAAAGGGAGGCCACCTGGACCTGCGTCATCCCATGCCTGCCAACCAGCTCCTTGGCCAGCGCGCCCCTCGCCGTCGGAAGGACGTGGGTGACGACGAGCTCGCAAGGCAGCTTCATGTCATGCCTTCCAAGGGGTGCCCCATTCCCACGGGCGGACCATGCCTGTATACAAAGCCAAGCCGACCACGGCCCCCTCCGCCCCGGCGTCGGAAAGGGCCCTGGCGTCCTCCTCGGACGTGAGGCCGCCGGACGCTATGACCGCGCAAGGGCACCTGCGTATGAAATCACTGGCCTGGCAGGCGTCGATGCCCTTCCTCTGGCCCTCGACGTCCACGTTCGTGTTGAGCACCGCCGCCAGAGGCAGCCCCCTAATGCGCTCGAACATGTCCTCCACGGAGAGCTCGGCGGCCTCCTGCCACCCTTTGATGGCGATGCGCCCGCCCTTCGTGTCCATGGACAGGACTATCCTCCCGGGGAACTCGAAAGCGACCTCCTCCAGCCAGTCCGGGTCCTTGACGGCCTTCGTACCCACGATGACGCGGTCCGCGCCGGCGGAGACCAGCTCCTCGACCTTGTCCCGGGTCCTGACGCCGCCTCCGATCTCGACGGGGACGCCGTACTCCTCGATTATCCTCTTGAACACGGGGACGTTGTCCTCCTTGCCGAAGGCCCCGTCCAGATCCACAAGGTGGAGATAGCCCGCGCCCTTGTCTATCCAGTCGCCGGCGACCTTCACGGGGTCGGGCATGACCACCTGCTGGCTTCCGGGGACGCCTCCAACGAGCTGCACCACCTGGTGGTCCAGGACGTCCACCGCCGGAATCACCCTCATGCGCACTCCTCCGCGAACTCTATGAAGTTCCTCAGCACCCTCATACCGGTGACGCTGCTCTTCTCCGGGTGGAACTGGGTGCCATAGACGTTTTGCTTCTTGAACATGGATCCGAACTCCGCGCCCTCGTACTCGGTGGACCCGACGCGAATGGGCTCGTCCTCCCTACCGCAATAGGAATGGACGAAGTAGAACATGTTGTCCGGGACGCCTTCGAATATCGGGTCCTCGGACACGACAGAGTTCCAGCCCATGTGGGGCAGCACCTTCCCGTGCATCCTCCCCACCCTGCCGCGGTAGAACCCCAGCCCGGGCCGGGAGCCCTCGTCGCTCCCCTCGAAGAGGATCTGCATCCCGATGCATATCCCCAGCGCCGGGACCCCGGACTCGAGCCTGGAGCGGATGCCGTCCCTGTAAGGGAGCAGCTTCTCCATCGTCCTGTCGAACGCGCCCACGCCCGGGAACACTATGCATTCGGCGTCGAGGACCTTGGACATGTCGGAGACCACCTCGACCTCGGCCCCGCACTTCTCCAGAGACCTGGTGATCGAGAACAGGTTCCCGACGCCGTAATCCGTGACGGTGACCTTCAGCGGCATTGGGACAGCACCTCCTCGATCTTGCTCAAGAGAAGCCTGTTCTGCTCCGCGGTGCCCACGGTGGTCCTGACGCAGTTCTCGGTCCGGCGCTTGGACCCGAAGTCGCGTATGAGTATGCCCCTCTCCTTGAGTCCGGAGACGAGCTCGGCATGGTCGATGGGCGACCTAGCCATGATGAAGTTGGAATCGGAGGGGAACGGTTCGAACCCGAGCCTCCTGAGCCCCTCGGCCAGGACAGGCCCCTCGCGGCGGACGGACTCCACGCTACTGCGTATGAATTCCTGGTCCTTGACCGCGGCGATGGCGGCGCCCTCGCTCACGGCGTTGAGGGAATACGGGATCTTCACGCACATCATCATGTCCGCCAGCTTGGCGTTGGACGCGGCGTAACCCACCCTGAGCGCGGCCATGGCATATGCCTTGGAGAACGTCCTCAGGACGATCAGGTTGTCGAACTCCTCCACCCTGCGTATCATCGAGCCCTCCCCGTACTCCGCATACGCCTCGTCGACGATGACGACGCCCTCGGAGCGGGACAGGACCTCCTCGATGTCCTTGATCCTGAAGCAGTTGCCGGTGGGGTTGTTAGGCGAGGGCATGATGGAAATCTTGGCCTTCTGCGCCACGATCGCATCCACGTCCAGCTGGAAGTCATCGGTCAGGTCGACCTCAGCGACCGTCCCCCCGTAGAGCTTCACGAAAAAGTCCTAAAGCGTGTACGACGGGACCGGGACGGCGCACCTGTCGCCCCAGTTCGTGAAGGTCTTGAACGCCACGTCCAGCATCTCGTCGGATCCGTTACCGGCGATGAGGTTGTCGGCCTGGAGCCCGTACAGCTCGGCGAGGGCGCCCCTGAGGCCGTCCGAATAGGTGTTCGGATACAGGTCCAGGTCCCACCTGCCCTCCGAGAGGTACTTGGAGGCGGCGGGGTTGGGGCCCATGACGTTCGTGTTCGTGTCCAGCCTCAGCTCGCCGTTCAGCTTGGGATTGTAATACCTCTCGAACCCTCTCGCGGTCTCCCTCATGATACCGCGGTCCGCCTTCATCTCGGTTCACCAGCCTTTCGATCGGCATCGTGAGGATGCCCTTGGCGCCCAGACGCTCCAGGTCGGAGATGGCCCCGTAGACCTTGTCCGAGCCGATCACCGCATGGACGGCGACGT
>JAFZXW010000059.1 GCA_017616575.1 Candidatus Methanomethylophilaceae archaeon | reverse complement strand
GGCCGTCCTCGCCGCGGCCATCCACGGCTGCGGCCCGTCGACCAAGGTGCGGCGTCTGACGCAGGAGGCGCCCGCGGCGACGCTCCGCCTGGCAAAGGAGGAGACCGCCGCGCCCGAGGTGAAGCTCTCCTCCCCGCACCGGGACACCCTGAAGGTGGAGGACATCGACGGGAAGGAGGTATTCATCATGAAGGCCTACCGGGACGAGGAGGGCGAGATGGTCGCGAACGACGTCCTCGACGCCGCCGTCGTCACCGCGCGTTTCCGCAACGTCGCGGAGCGGCACGGGAAGGTCGACCTGGAGTTCCAGGTCGTGGTCCCGGAGTCCATGCAGGACGGGGCCTGGCAGCTCCGTTTCTACCCGGACATGTACATCCTGGAGGACAGCGTCAGGCTCGATCCCGTCGTCATCACCGGGAGGGAGTACCGCAGGGCGCAGCTCAAGGGATACCAGCAGTACGAGCGGTTCCTCGCGTCGATCGTCTCCGACACCACGAAGTTCATCAACATCGGCCTGCTGGAGATCTTCCTCAGGCGGAACATACCACAGATATACGCGTTCAAGACCGACTCCACGGAGGTCTCCGACGAGGAGTTCGCCTCCGTCTACGGCGTGACCGAGCGGGAGGCGGTCGACCACTACACGAACAAGTTCGCCCGCAGCCGCAACGACCGGCGGGTGGCCCGGATGGACAGGATGTACCGCAAGTACGTCAAGGTCCCGATCATCACGGAGGGGCTCCGGCTCGACACGGTCCTCCAGGCGGTGAACGGCGACTTCGTCTACAACTACGTCCAGACCATCAACACGCGCCCGAAGCTCAAGAAGGTGGACATCGTCCTGTCCGGGGACATCTGGGAGTCCGACAGGAGGATCTACACCGTCCCGAGGAGCGCCCCCCTGACCTTCTACATCAGCTCGCTCTCCTCCTTCGTCGACCCGACGGAGAAGTACCTCACCCGCGTCGTCGGGCGCAGGGTCGAGGCGAACACCGCCTGCTACGTGGAGTTCGCGGCGGGGAGGAGCGACGTCGACCTCTCGCGCGGCAACAACGCCGCGGAGATCGGCCGGATACGCGGCAACCTCGCGCAGCTCCTGAGGAACGAGACCTTCGACCTGGACTCCATCGTCGTGACGGCCGACTGCTCCCCCGAGGGCGCCTGGTCCGCCAACGAACGCCTCTCCCAGCGGCGGAGCGAGGGCGTCTCCTCCTACTTCCGTTCCTGGATGCGGCGGTACGCCGACTCGCTCGCATTCGACAGGGGGCTCCAGATGGACATGGAAGGGAACCTCACCTCGGGAGAACCCCTCCCCGACATCCGGTTCATCTCGCACGCCAACCCCGAGAACTGGCCCCGGCTCGACGTCCTCATCCAGGAGGACACCCTCCTGTCCGCTCAGGACAAGGCATCCTACCGGAGGATCCGGGAGACGGCAGACCCTGACACCCGGGAGCGGGCCCTCCAGAGGGAGGGTTATTACCGTTATCTCCGCGAGAGCGTGTACCCCTACCTGAGGACGGTGCGGTTCGACTTCCACCTGCACCGGAAGGGCATGGTCAAGGATACGCTCCACACCACAGAGCTCGACTCGACCTACATGCGTGGAGTCCAGGCCATCCGCGACCGTGACTACGAGACGGCCGTCACCCTCCTGCGCCCCTACCGGGACTACAACACGGCCGTCGCCTACTGCCTGATGGACTACAACGCCTCCGCGATGGAGATCCTCAGAGACCTCCCCCGGACCGCCCAGGTGAACTACATGCTCGCCATCCTCTTCGCCCGCAGGGGGGACGACCGGATGGCCGTCCAGCACTACCTCCACTCCTGTTCCCAGGAGCCGTCATACGTACACAGGGGGAACCTCGACCCGGAGATCTCCGCCCTCATCAAGCGGTACGGGCTTCATGAGAGGGATGAGGAGAACACCCTTTATTGACACTGCCATGCGGAGCGACGTCACATACGCCATCGGCGGGATGCTCGGGGAAGTCTCCGAATGCATCAAAGCGCTCCGGCGCGTGCTCGTCCTGGCCTTTTTCCTGGCCGCCGCAGCGGGCGTCCTGCTGCTTATCCCGTCCGCCAGGGAAGACACCGCAGCGTGCGCGTCGATCCTCCTGGGAATGGCCGCAGCGGGAATGGCCCTCTGCATCGGATGCACGGTCATACTCTCGGGTCGGATCAGGACGGTCATCCTGCTGAGAAGGAAGGAAACCTCGGAGCTTGCGGATGCCATCCTCTCCAGGAACACCCTCTCGGACTTGTCATCATCCACTTCAAATACCCATTCTTAAAACCCATTCAGCAATGAAGAAAATCTTCCTTTTCCTTGCGGCCGCCTCCCTCGTCGGGATGGCCGCCTGCAACAAGCCCGACAACCGGGCAGCCGCGGACTCCTCCCGGAACGAGGGCGTCATCGAGTTCACCCTCACCCCCGAGGACGGGGCAGGCACCCGCGCCGTCACCGCCTACACCACCGCGCAGACCTACGAGACCAAGGTCAACACGGTCCAGATCTTCGTCTTCGACGCCGACGGCAAGGTCGCCGCGTACAAGAACAACGGGACCTCCCTGAGCGGATCCATCAACACCACCGCCGGTGACAAGACCGTCTGGGCGGTCATCAACGGACCGGACCTCGCCTCCGTCGCGACGCTCAACGCCCTGAAGGAGACCGCCGTCGACCTCTCCGCGAACAGTACGACCGCCACGACGGGTTTCATCATGGCCGGAAGCGGCACCTGTACCGTC
>JAFZXW010000058.1 GCA_017616575.1 Candidatus Methanomethylophilaceae archaeon | reverse complement strand
GATCGATGACGATGTTGTAGGATGCGTTGATGGAATTCCTGATATCGTCCACGGAGCATCCGGCCCCTAGAACGCATACGATTTCGAATCCGGCGTCCTTCAGCAGATGGCTGAACTCGTGGCAGAAGCTGTACCAGTCCTTGTGCATGATGCTCAGGCCGATCAGGTTCACGCCGCGTTCTATCTTGTCTCCTGGAGCAGGGTCCAGATATTCCAAGATGTCATGCAGGCATTCGTCGAAACCTTTGCAGCCCTCGTCGGATAGCCTGTCGGTGTCCAACAGCATGAATCCGTCGTCGTCGCGGACCGCACGCCTGCAATCGTCCCCTATCATGGATATCCCAGGGGAGCACATCAGCACCTTCAGCGCGTAGTCCTCCTTGGAGACATGCTCGAAGACGTCCTCCAGCCTGTCCAGCGTGCTTCTGTAATAGTCTTCGGGGCGTATGTTGGAATAGGGGATGGCGTTGTCTCCGCCATAGAACCTTTTGTCGCGCTCGTCAGCGCGAAACATTGCTCTTTGGGAGCCTAGCAGCCCTTTACGGCATCCCGTCTGGCCGTGAAGCACTATAGTAGCATCCTTTATCCCTTGGACGGCCATCGCCGTCCCTATGAATCCGCTGGGTTCCAAATGCATCTCGCTCCCCCCACTTCCTCCATCCTTCGTCTTGGAAAGACATCAGGGCTCCCCAGACCGATCTCATTAGCTCTATCGAAGCCAGGTGCGACAGGTAGGTTTCCGGGCATCTTATCGAATCGTTGCCGCGGAAGAATCCCATGCAGTCGATTATCAGGTCGTGACCGTCCGATTCGACGGATCTTTTCAAATCGGAGGCCTCGGCATGGATTATAGCCCTATAGTCTTCACATGTCTTTTCATTATCGAACGAATGCATCGTGACCTCGCATCCGCATGCCGACAGCGCCTCGGCCATCCATGCGTCGTTATTCATGGACCAGGCGGCGATGTCTATCCTCTTGCCTTTCAAATCCGGCCCATATCTGGATACGGAGTTTTCGAACTCCCTCTTTATCGACGATATGGCCGAATCAGAACGGTCGTTTCTTCCGGTCTTGCATGCCAGCTCGGATATCCAGTTCTCCGTCTCGATCAACCCTTTCGGCAATGGGAGGTCCATGAACTCCACGCCTTTGGATTCCAGCATCTTCTTGACCAGGACGTTGTCCCTTCTTGAGTCTCCTAAGACGGCCAAGCCGTATTTGCGCAGCTCGATGACGTCTTTGACCGAGGAATCGTTGAGGAACCCGGGGCCGCTTACAAGGTCCAGCCTCGATAACAGGTCTTCAAGGTTCCTTCTGTTCTTCCCTTTGTTGAATGCGATGAACGTGTCGTCGATCACGTTGACATAGTGACTTAGAGGCTCAACGGACTCGTCTATCAGCGACGTTAGCTCTCTGATTACCTCGATGTGCGCATCGAATCCGGAATCCACCCGGTTTGCATCGACGAACAGTATCTTGGACCCGGGATTTTTGGATTCCACTTCCGAGATCACCTTGCTGCAGTCGTCGCCTATCATCCCGGGAAGGCAGGTCGATATCACGAGGATTATCTTGTTATCGGTCACGAGATCTTCCAGCAGCCTCTTCAAGGATCCGGCGCCTCCGAACACCGCGCCGTTGGAAGTCATCTCCGTGCAACATATGTTCTCTCCGGAAGAGACCAGCGCTCCGGGATCGTCGAGGATGTGCTTCATGCGTTCGTTAGACACTTCGCAAAGCATGGTATATCCGCACGATTTCGTGCCGTGGACGACGACGGGTATATCCATGACCTTCCCGCCTTCCAGCACCGCGGACACCGGCCCCTTGCCTATGCGTCTAGGGGCCATGACCGGTATGGGGGCATTCACATGTGCGTTTTCAGGCTCGTCCAGGTCGTTGAAAGCGCCTCTTCCTTCGCATTTTCCTGTTGAGCACAGGATATCCATCTGGAGCTCCGTCAAAGGCGTCGGCGTGACCATTTCCTCTTTTATTATATCGGTCAACCTGTCGGCGAGTCCTCTGAATGATCTCGCCTCGTCGGAATCAGGGAACAATTCCGATAGTGTGCATTTTTTGGATTCCGCTTGATGGAAAAGATTCGTCCTTCCAATACGGCAGATTATCGGGACTCCGGTAGCACGGGAGAACTCCTCGACCATCTCGTCCTCCTTTTCCAATCCGCGGCGGTTCAGGATCAGGCCAGCGACGCGCCCTTGCCCATTCTCGAAAGACAGCTCGCCTTTCAGTATGTTGTTGGCGGCGAACAGCGACATGCATTCCCCGGACGTCACGATTACGATCGCATCCGAGTGCTCGCTTCTCATCGGGACGGCGAACCCGCCGCATACCACGTCGCCGAGGACGTCGTAAATGACGATGTCTGCGCCTAGGGAGCCGTAATCCATCCTCTCAAGGGTCTGGAACATGCCGACGATGCCCTTCCCGGCGCATCCGATTCCGGGTTTAGGGCCTCCCGCCTCCATGCAAAGCACATTGTTCGAGCCGTTGTACACGATGTCTTCCAGCTTCCTTTTTGATGGAAGCGTCCTTCTCATGTATTCGGTGATCGTCACGGGGGATTTTCCCTTGAGCAACGACCTGGTGGAATCGGCTTTCGGGTCGCATCCGATCTGCAGCACTTTTTGGCCTTTGAGTGATAGTGCGTACGAGATGTTCGAAGCGACAGTGGACTTGCCTATGCCACCCTTTCCGTAGATTGCGATTCTCATGGGCAGGATGGCCACGGATGACGGCTTTAAAAGGAAGATGTCAGGTGTAAACGGATTACGGTAAAAGGTTTTCCAGTTCTTTATCAAGGCAGGTACCCACCGTCATAGTTCATAGAGCAGATCGGGAAAAGTAATACTATAGTCTTAAAATTGGAAATAATAAGCTGACTGGCTCATGGTCGCATGTTTCGATGATGTGATGTCTGGACTTCGAATCAGAAAAACTATAGTGCTTGGATAGTCAGGACTCAAGGATCCCGGTGGAATCTAATCGAATGAGGCCAATACTTTAGATTTAGAATGACGAGGTAGAAAGGCCCTGCCCGCACGGTTCGTCGAGAGCCCTTTTTCCGCTTAATAATAAATATGGCGTGGACATGGGGAAGACCTGTAGAGGCTGCATATGGCGACCATCGAGGAGCAGATCAAGGAATTGGAGGAGCAGATCTCCAAGACCAAATACAACAAGGCCACGGAGGCCCATATAGGGAAGCTGAAGGCCAAGATCGCCCGCCTCAACGAGGAGGAGGAGAAGAGGCGCTCCTCCAAAGGGCCGACCAAGGGCTTCTACGTGAAGAAGGCAGGGAACGCCACCGTGGCCCTCGTGGGATTTCCCTCGGTCGGAAAGTCCACGCTCCTGAACCAGCTGACTGGCGCCAAGTCCGAGGTCGGCGCGTACCACTTCACCACCCTCGACGTCGTCCCTGGGGTCATGGAGTACAACCATGCGAAGATCCAGATCCTCGATATGCCCGGGTTGATCAAGGACGCCTCCCGCGGGAAAGGGAGGGGCAGGGAGGTCATCGCCGCCGCCAGGTCCGCGGACGTGATCCTTCTGGTGGCGGACATTTTCAACCCCAACATGAACGTCCTTTTCAAGGAACTCTACAACG
>JAFZXW010000057.1 GCA_017616575.1 Candidatus Methanomethylophilaceae archaeon | reverse complement strand
TCTTGAGGACGAGCTCGTAGGAGGTCATCCCGGAGGTGATCGTCATCGTGGCCTTCTTGGTCGCGGCGAGGTTGGCGGCGGCCTTCTTCATCAGGATCTCCCCGACGATGACCTTGCCGGCGTCGATGGGGCAGGGCGCTATGCTACCGCAGACGATGGCGTGCGGCTGGCCGGACGCGTCGACCGTGGCGAGGGCTTTCACAGACTCGGGCTTCATTATGTCAAGAACTTCTTTGGGTATCGCTACCATTGGTTCCACCGAAGGGAGAATCGGCCTGGAAAGTATTTATCGGGTCGCTATCAAGGATGTAACCCTCATGGAAACCGTGACTAATAACCTTAAATCACATGTGACTGGCATAAATCGCCCTACTTCGAAACGAAGTCCATGAGCGAATCATTCGACAACCTGCCGTCATCAGACCAGGACCTCTCCTTCGGAGCCCTTAACGACACCGTGTGGGGGAGGATGCGCGCCAACTACGGAAGCATCGCCAGGATCAGGACCGACGAGGGATACAACAACCTCGGCCTCATGCTATCGGACCAATGCCCATGGAACACCAGGATAATAATGGACGACGGGTGCGCCGTGATCCTTGACGGACCCGTCATCAAGCAGTATTACGACGCCCTGGAGATCCTCGAACGTCTCGGGAAGAACCGTTCCGGCAACAAGTACGCGATTGAAAGGTACCCCCGTGCGATAATCAGGGAGGCCATGGTCAACGCCTTCGTTCATCGCGATTACGAAGACGACGGACCGGTGACCATAAGGGCCGGCAGAAACCGCCTCAAGGTCAGATCACCAGGAGGCGTATGGGCCCCGGACCGGCCGAACTCCGAAGACCTTGGAAACATCCGCAACCGCGAGATGGCCAGGGTGTTCCGGATAATGGAAGGCTTCTCCTTCCAGGGGAACGGGATAACGTCGATAAGGCTGCGCTACAAGGCCACCCCCGAGCTCCCCATGGCGTCCTTCGACGAGAGCTCGTTCACCCTCGACCTCCCGGCGATAAGCTCGATAACATGCTCCTACGAGGCCAAGAAGAAAAAGATCGTCAGCGTCATAAGCGCCTACAGGGGCGCATCGGCAAGCACCATAGCGGACAGCACCATGTTCTCGGTCCAGTACGTCAGGCGCATCCTGAAGCACATGGAGGAAGAGAACATCGTCTTCAGCACCGGGTGCGGAAACAAGAACATCTTCTATCTCCGCGACCCCTCGGGGAACGGGATCTCGAAGGACGGCATGGTCCAGACCACTCTGGACGACGACAGGCTGAACCCAGGAAGACTCTTGTAAGATTGTTGACAGAAAACGGTTTAACGACGCCCCCTATTACGAGGGGCATGGAAATCTCATTCATCACGATTCAGGAGGCGTGCCGATGGCCGACACCAGGGTCGCCCTCGTAGGCGCATGCGGAAGGATGGGGACTCTGATAGTCCGCCGCGTGCTGGCAACCGAAGGGATGACGATATCGGCGGCTTTCGACATCGTAAATGTTGGCAAGGACATCGGCGAGGTTGCCGGAGTAGGCGGCATCGGAGTCCCCGTTTCGGACCCCAAGAATCTGGCGGAGGTCCTCAAGAGCTCCGGGACCGAGGTCCTCGTCGACTTCACCGTCGCCCCCGCCACCGCAGCCAACGCACCTGTGGCCGCCGCGGCCGGGGTCAACCTGGTCATCGACACCACCGGGCTCTCCGCGGAGCAGAGGACTTCCATCACCGAGGCCGTGGCCAGGAACAAGGTCGCCGCAGTGATTTCGTCGAACTACTCCATCGGGGTCGGGGTATTCTTCAAGCTGATAAAGAACGCCGCCGCCTATCTGGGAGACGACTACGACGTGGAGATCATAGAGGCGCACCACAACCAGAAGAAGGACGCCCCCAGCGGCACCGCCATGACCGCCGCCGAGATCATCAGCAAGGAGATGGGCGGGAAGGACCTGGTCTGCGGAAGGAACGGCGTGTGCCCCCGCGGGAAGGAGATCGGCATCCACTCGATAAGGGGAGGGGACATCGTCGGCGACCATACTGTGATGTTCGTCGGGAACTCCGAGCGCATAGAGATCCGCCATCAGGCCCATTCCAGAGAGATATTCGTCGGCGGGGCCGTGATGGCCGCCAAGTGGGTCGTGTCCCAGAAGAAGGGCGTAGTCTACGACATGACCGACGTCCTGCAATGAAACATCGAGGGGGATTCCCCTCCTTTTTCATTTTAAATAGCATTATCCAACAGGCTCCGAGGGCTGTTGCTCGGCCCTGCGGTTGGAAAAAGACAGACAAGGCCCGGACCGTTCCGGACCCCGCCCGATAGGCGTTCACACCCTTTTCGCCAGCTCCGACAGGAACGCGTCGAACTCCGCCAGTATCTCCCTGACCGTATCTCCCGACTGGTTCTCGGCATACGTGGACAAGACTGCGAACCCTCCCTCTACCGGGTTGACGTTAACATGTATCCTGAACGGCGAACGGGCCAAAGGCTTGAGAATACGTATGTCCAATTCCGGCAAATCCCCGTCCAATGCAGACAAGTAATTGTTGTATTGGATGACAACGTCGGGCCAAAGATGACGGTATTCCCTCACATCGGCGAGCGAGATGTCCGAATAGGACATCGTCTCGTCTATCTGCGGCATGGCGTCGCGGACGTATCCGAAGACGTCGTCGCTGTGCTTCCTGATCCGTATCGGATGCAGCCTCATGAATACCCCTACCGAATCCGAGACGTCGACGTCTCCCCTCCCGTCTTCGATGATGTAGAAAAGCTTGTCCTTGCCGTAGACCTTGTTCATCGCATAAGAGAACGCGCAGTAGAACACGTCCGAGGGGCCGGTGTCCAAGGCGGCCAGGATGCGGGACATGTCGTCCGACGTCAGGGACAGCCTAGGCGTCTCCAGGCCGGTGTCCGATTCCGACGGCTCGGAGTCCTCGTAGATGTCGTCGCTGCCCTCCAGAAGACGGACCAGCCCCTGCACCCTTTCCTTGTACAACGGGGTCGCCATGTATCCGCGGTCGTACTCCGCCTGCCTCAACAAGCCGTCGTCCATCGGAGGCGTCTCCTCGCCCAATATGCTCATCAAACGGCTTACCAGAGGCTCGATGGACCTGCCGTCGAATATCAAGTGGCAGACGTCGATGAACAAGTGGCACTGACTTTCATGCTCGATTATGGCGAGCCGGGCGAGGCAAGGGCTGTAGGGGGTGAATGGCCTCACGAACCCTGCGGCGAACTCCTCAGGATCGCAGCTGTCCACTGTTATCTCGACATCCGCGTCGTACAGGATGTACGGATCCCCGTCCCTCTTCACCACATGCATCCTGAGGTCCGGTGTGGTGGCGATCAAAGCCTCCAGGATGGGAAGTATCGTCTCCGCATCCAGCAGGTCCCCGAGGCACACGGCCGTGGCGATGTTCAAGCTGAGCCCGGTCTCCTGCATGTACTCTATGACGTCCTTCTGAGACATCGTAGGAGGATGTCCCAGTTCCAACGAGTAGACGTTGTCCTCGGCATGGGCCGTCCTCATATCTGACGATATTTCGCGCACCGTACGTCTGCGGAGTATGTCACGGGCTAGGATATGGCTGTCGGACTGGGTGTTGAATATGGAGGCGACCCCCGTGGCCTTGAGGGAGTCGCCTCCCAGGCGTATGAAGTCGTCATCGATCCCAACTTTGTCGACGCCGAGCGCCTGTGCGAACGCCTCGCATAAGATGCGCTCCGACCCATTCCTCGGGGCGGCATATCCGGCTCTCAGAGACGCGAGGTCCGGCTTCGGAAGCGCGCGCCTGTCGACCTTGCCGTTGACGTTCAAAGGTATGGAGTCCATCCTGACCACGAACGCGGGCACCATGTAGTCCGGCTTCCTTCCGGAGACGAACGCCTGGACTTCCGCCGCGGACACCGGCGAGTCCGATACGACGTAGGCGCAGAGCTCCTTCGTACCGTTCTCAGCGACAACGGGCTGGACCGTGACGTTGGATATTCCGGGGAAGGAGCGCAGGCACGCCTCCACCTCTGTGAGCTCCACCCTGTTGCCGCGGACCTTGACCTGCCCGTCCCTCCTCCCTATGATGCCGAGGGTGCCGTCGGGGAGGAGCCTGAAGAAATCCCCGGTGGCGTACATCCTCTCGTATCCCTTCTCGGAAGAGAACGGGTTGTGAAAGAACGCCGAAGCGTTCTTCTCAGGGTTGTTCAGATATCCCGACGAAAGCTGGTACCCGGACAGGAAGAGCTCGCCTACGGCCCCGACGGGAACCCTGCGATGCTCGCCGTCCAGTATGTACACCGAGGTGTTGGACACCGGCAACCCCACCGATTCTGGATGCTCCCCGCCGCAGACGTCGCAATATGTGACGGATACGGTGGCCTCGGTAGGGCCGTACGTCTCCATCAGGCGGTAGCTCACATCCCTCTCAGGCGGCCGGAACTTCTCCCCGCCGACGACCAGCTGCTTCAGCCTGGAGACGGGATGCCTGTCGACGAACAGCGTCCCCAGGGCCGTGGGAAGATGGAGGTTTGTGATCCCACAGTCCTCCACGTAACGATGGAGCATGTCGATATCCAGCCTCACGTCCTCGGGGATCAAGGATACCGATGCGCCGACGATTATCGGGGAGAACATGCTCTCAAGATGGACGTCGAACCCGTAGCTATGGTAAAGTGCGACCACATCGTCGCTACGCATCCCGGTGGCACGGGCGTAGAACTCGACGTAGCTTTCCACGGCCAGATGCGGGATTGCCGACCCCTTCGGAGTCCCAGTGGTGCCGGAGGTGTACAGTATCAGGGCGGCGTCCTGCGGCGATATCGACACCGGTTCGAACCCCGAGGCGGGGAGGCCGGTGCAGGAGACGACGCATGGGGACGGCTGAAGAGCCTGCACGATGGCGGCGGAGCGGACGGACGTCTCCTCGGTAACCAGGACAGCCCTGACGGAGGAGTCGGAGAGCATGAACGAGACCCTCTCGTCGGGATACGACGTGTCCACAGGGACGTAGGCCGCGCCCGTCTTAAGGACGCCCAGGGCGCAGAGCATGTACCATTCGGACCTGGGCACCATGACGGCGGCCCTGTCGCCGGGACGGACGCCCTGCGACGAGAGCGCGGACGCTATGGAGTCGGACGCCCTGTCGACCTCCGCGTATGTGTAGCAGCGGTCGAGATACGTGAGAAGGGGCGAGTCCGGTGACGCGGCGACCTGGCGACGGAAGGCCTCGAGGATATCGCTAAAGCGCAATGGGGCGGAAGTGCCGTTGATTCCCTCCAGGAGCGCCACGTCCTCGTCGGAAGTATACCGGATGTCGGAGAGGCGCTCGCATGACACCAGCCCGGAGACTATGCGGGAGAACGAGTCCAAGAAGCGAAGACTGGTGTCATGGGAGAACCTTCCGGAGTGCTGGACCGATGCGGAGAAACCGCCCTCGGATTCGGATACTGCCAAGAACAGGTCGGACACCGGATCGGCGGATTGGCCGTCTGCAGAGAATTCGGCGGACAAGGAACGGAAATCGGCGTTTATCCCGGCCATGTACTCGAAAGAGACGGACATGTCGATGCAGTAGCGGTTCGCCACCTCCATGAACGGCAGCTTGGAGAAGGACATCGACCCGAGCACCGAGTCCGCCGAAGCGGAGACGAAATCGGAGACCGGACGGTCCGAGCAGTCTATCGCCACGGGGAACGTGCGCACGAACATGCCGATGGCGTTCTCGGTGCCTGGAAGGTCCCTTCCCATCTCGGTCATCGGGAACACGGCCTTGGAGGATCCGGAGAATCTGCTCAAAGTGTAACCGAACGCGGCGGCGAAGAACGTCCCGGCGGTGGCGCCGGCCGGTATGTCTCCCACCGATATGCCGAGCCGGACGGTGGCAGAGCCGGGAGCCCCGCCGTTGTCGAATACGGGCAAGTCGCGCTCGTCGTCGAAGGCGGCGTCGAAGAACGACATGGCGTCATCGATATAATCGGCGTCCGGGGCGTCGGCTACGGAGAGCAGGAAGCCCAGGTCCTTATCCAACGGGATTCCGGAGAACGCCTTCCTGAGATCGGAAATGAGTATCCTCCTGGACTCGG
>JAFZXW010000056.1 GCA_017616575.1 Candidatus Methanomethylophilaceae archaeon | reverse complement strand
ATGAACGGCAAGGTGCCGGGGATCATCGGCGTCGGGCGCGTCGGAGGCGAGGTCGCCAAGCGCATGAAGGCGTTCAACATGACCATGATCGGGTACGACCCGTTCCTCCCCAAGGAGGTCGCCGACGCGATCGGCGTCAGGCTCACCACCCTGGAAGAGGTGATCACCACCTCCGACTTCATGACGATCCACACCCCTCTGCTCCCCGAGACCAGGAACATGATCTCCATGGACCAGTTCAAGGTGATGAAGCCCAACGCCAGGATCGCCAACGTGGCCCGCGGCGGGATAGTCAACGAGGACGACCTCTACGCCGCCCTCAAGGAGAAGGTCATCGCCGGCGCCGCGTTCGACGTCTGGTGCAACGAGCCCCTGTCCGAGGACGAGAAGAAGCTCCTGGAGCTGGACAACCTTGTGACCACCCCCCACCTCGGGGCTTCCACCGTCGAGGCCCAGGAGAGGGTCGCGGTCGAGATCGCCGAGCACGCCGTCATGTACCTCAAGGACGACGTCATCTCCAACGCCATCAACGCGCCCCGCGGAAGGCTGGACGCCGACACGGAGCCGTTCGTGGTCCTCGCCGAGAGGATGGGAAGCCTTGTCCAGCAGACCGTCGGCAACCACCCGCTCAACAAGCTCGACGTCTCCTACTGCGGAGGCCTGGCCGGGAAGGCCACCAAGCTCCTCACCGTGTCCGCGGCCGTCGGATACCTGAAGAACGTCATCGGCGGGGCCAACATAATCAACGCCCTGCCTGTGGCCAAGTCCAAGGGTATCGAGATCACCGAGAGCAGCACCGAGGTCTCCAAGGACTACGCGTCCGTCATCGAGATGAAGTTCACCTCCCAGGGCGTCACCCACTCCATAAGGGGGACGGTCATCGGCGGGCAGAACAGGCTGGTCGGGTTCGACTCCTTCTCGTTCGACATCCCGTTCTACGGCAACATGATGTTCGTCGGGTACGAGGACGCCCCCGGCGTCATCGGCACCGTCGGGAACGCGCTCGGGAAGGAGGGCATCAACATCGGCCAGATGTCCGTCGGAAGGTCCGGCAGGATGGCGATGATGTTCCTCACCGTCGACCACGAGGTCCCTCCCGCCCTGGTGTCCAAGATAGCGTCCGAGGTCGGCACCGAGGACATAAGGTCGGTGCGTTTCCTGGAGTGATGGAGTTGGGCATACTCACGGTCGAGGACCTTACGCTGGCCATCAAGAACTGCGTGAACAGCCTCCGGGGGACCAGGAAGATCGGCCTCTCGGAGGACGAGGCCTACGACGTGGCGTACTGCGTGCTCAACTTCTTCGGGTACTCCGACAGGATAATAGACAACGTCCTGGAGTCCGGGGACCGCAGCATCTTCTACGAGCTGGAGGACATAGGCATCCTCTCCACGGAGAGGGAGGAGACCACCCTCTACGACGGCAGGGAGTGGAGGATCCACTACTGGCTGTTCAAGAGGGAGGAGATGAGCCGGCTCATAGAGGGCGTCGGCGAGCAGACGGTCAAGGAGCAGTCGCTGGACGAGATGTACCGCAGCTTCGACAAGGAGTGGGAGCGCGGCGGGGAACGATGCGTTAACGCTATAAACCTCTAAACGTAACGGGATACCATGGAGATAACAGTCGACGACGAGGTCATCGAGCTCATAAGGTCCGAAGGCCGCGACTACCGCGTGTGCACCGCATGCATGGGGCCCGCACTGGTCCCCACGTCGGTGAAGCCCGCGAAGGAGTCCGACATAAAAATAGAGGTCGGGGAAAACGCCCTCTACATATCGAGGGTCCAGGCGATGTACATAGACCACGTCTCGTTGGACATGGTCTACGACGAGGAGGAGATCGACTCCTGCCCCGCGTTCTACAACAGGCCGCGCCCGGCCCCGGCTTACCGTTAATCATTTTCACCCGCGGACGAGGACGGCCCTCTCCGCGGATCTTTTGGCGATCTCGTCGAGATCGAGACGGCCGTTGAACGATTCTATCTTGTCTATCTCGGCCGCGACGGTGACCTTGCGGGGGACTATGGTGCACCCTGTGGCCTCCCTTATGGAGAGGTCGAAGGTCCCGATCTCCTTGGCGATCTCGATTATCTCGATCTTGTCCATCCCTATGAGCGGCCTCAGGACCGGGAAGCCCAGGCCCGCGTTCTCCGCCCGGATGTTCTTGAGCGTCTGGGAGGCCACTTGGCCGAGGGAGTCGCCCATGATAATCGCGCTGGCGCCTATGGACTTGGCGAACTCCCTCGCGGTCCTCTGCATCGCGCGCTTGCACATGACGCACTGGTAGTTCCTGTCGCAGGTCTCGCTGATCATCCTCTGGGAATCCCCGTGGGGGGCCACGTAGAGGGGCAGGCTCTTCCCCAGGGCCTCGTCGAGGCGGCAGGAGATGTCCATCACGTTCTGCAGCGCCCTGTCGTCGGCGTAAGGGCGGTTGTCCATGTGAAGCAGGACGACGTCCGCCCCCGCGCGGCTCATCATGTAGGATGCAACGGGGGAGTCGATGCCGCCCGAGATCAGCGAAACCGCCTTCATCTCAATCCAGTCTCACGTCGCCGTAGTCGTCCGCCAGCTTCCTGCTGGTGCTGTATTTGCATTCGGGGCAGTACAGGCCGTCCCCTTTTCTCACGAGCTCGGTCTTGCATTTGGAGCAGAGGGACCTTATCGCGCCGAGGTGGTCGTCCTTTGTGGTAAGCTGCAGCGACGGCTTGATGCCGGTGACCTTGGCCCT
>JAFZXW010000055.1 GCA_017616575.1 Candidatus Methanomethylophilaceae archaeon | reverse complement strand
GGCTCGCAGCCCCCGAAGCGGTACTCGGAGGAGTCTGCCCTCACGCCGAGGGACGGCAACATCTCCAAGACTGCATTGTCGAAGACCATGTACGGGGCGCGGAAGCAGACGGGGCGGGACACGTTGTCGGAGACCGCGTCGAACCCCTTCCTGAGGATGGATTCGATTTCCTCGGAGGAGAAGCGGACCCCCGTGGCCTCGCCGGAGAGGTCTTCGTGGTCGTACCCGTGGAACCCCACGGCGTGGCCGGATATCGCGGAGCAGTCCACCTTCTCGGAGGCGCGGCCCTCGACGAAGAAGGTCGCCCTCATGCCCACGTCGTCCAGCACGTCCAGCAGGATGGCCAGCCCCCTCTCCGCGGAGGCCCAGCGCGGGGAGTCCCCCGACCCCCTGTCCAAGGAGCCGGCGGCGGCCCTACCCAGGACGGGGACGTTGACGTCCCGGTCCAGGTCCACGGAGAAGTAGAACCTTCTGCTGCTCATCTCGCGGTCAGGGGGGAGACCCTCTTGATGAGCATCCCCTCGATCTCCATCGGCGGGTACCTGACGGCGGCGTCCCTGGCCCTCTTGAGCTTCGCCTCGTTGTCGGCGTATATCGTGAACAGGACGTCCCCGGCCTCCACCCTCTGGCCCTTCTTCTTGGAGAACAGGATCCCGGCCCCCTTGTCTGCGGGGGCCCCGGCCGCCTTCGCCACGGAGACGACGTCCTTGTTCCTGATTGCATGGACGTATCCCGACTTCGGGGACACCACGTCGTAGCTGTACTTCCCGGGCTGGAGGTCCTCCGACCTGAGGTCCGGCCTCCCGCCCTGGGCGACCACTATCTCCATGAACTTGCGGTAGGCCTCACCGGAGTCCAGGATCTCCCTGGCCTTGGCGGCCCCGTTGGGGATCCCGGCGACCTCGAGGATTATGCCGGCGCAGTCGCAGGCCTTCTCCACAACAGCGGACGGGTGCTTGTTGCCCTCCAGGATGCTGATGCACTCCCTAGCCTCCAGGTTGGGGCCGACGGCGTACCCCACCGGCTGGTCGGCATAGGTTATGGCGCACTCGACGTGCATCCCTATCCTCTCCCCGAGGTCCATGAGGTCCTTGGCGTACCTCTTGGCCTCCTCGATGGTCTGGACCTTGGTTCCGGCCCCCGTGGGGATGTCTACCACCAGGTGGGTGGCGCCGATGGCGAGCTTCTTGCTCATGATGGACGCGAGCATCTGCGCCCTCGGGTTGATGCCGAGCGGGTGCTCCACCTTGATGACAAGGTCGTCCACCGGGGCGAGGTTCATCGACCCTCCCCATGAGAACACCCCTCCGATGTCCTGGGTTATCTCCTTTAACCTGTCAGCGTCGATCTCGACGTCACAGAACGTCTCCACGAAGTCGGACGTCCCGCAGGCGCTGCTGATGGCGCGCGAGGAGGTCTTCGGGATCATTATCCCGGCGGCGGCCACAATGGAAACCACTATGGGGGTGACCTTGTTGCCCGGGACGCCGCCCAGGCTGTGGAAGTCGAAGACGGGGCCCCTGTCGAACTTGATGACGTCCCCGGTCTCCGCCATCGCGACGGTGAAGTCCGCTATCTCGTCGATATCCATGCCGTTTATGTACAGGGCGGTGAGCCACGCGGAGATCTCGATCTTTGTGAGCCTGTTCTCGAGGATGTCCTCCACCAAGGCGCGAATCTCCTCCTTGTCGAGCCTCTCCCCGTCCATCTTCTTCCTGATGGAGCGGACGGAGTCGGGCTTGGATGCGAACACCACGGAGACCTCGTCCCCGTCCTTGAAATTGTACTTCTGGGCCACCTTGCCGGGCACCCCTATATGCCCGAGGTCTATCAGCGTGTCCGACCTTCCCACAAGGAGAACGGCCTGCGTGGACCCGGAGACCTTGACGCGGTCGCCCTCCTGGACCCCTATCTGGGCGCAGTCGTCGTCATGTATCAGCACCCCGGGCTCGGATATGTCCACATCGTGGATCCTGACGGTCAGCTTCATATGGATCCCCACTTGTCGAGCGCCACGGCGAGCTCGGGATGGCTCTTAGCATACTCCTCCAACGTTATCCCCTCGTAGACAGCGTCCACCGCCTGGCTCATCCCCTTGGCGCCGGCCCTGACCCCTCCCGGGTGTCCGGCGACGCCGCCTCCGGCCTGGATCTGGACATTCATGCCCGCCTTTCCGACTATGGCCGGCACGATCCCGGGATACACGCCGCCGGAGCAGACCGGCATGACTGGCTTGTACGGGACGTCGTCCCCGAGGCAGGCGGCCAGGTTGCCGTCGTCATGGGCCCCGGATGACATCTTCCCGGCGCCGAGGGTGCCTATGTGGAGGGCATCGCCGCCGCACATGCGCACCAGCTTGGTCAACGGGAGCATGGCTACCCCATGGAAGGGGTCCTTGGTGAAGGCGCCGTGCATCGTCCTGTGGACGTGTATCGGCACTTTGATGGAAGGGTCCTCGGCGAGAGCCTGGACGGCCCCGAAGCCGCAGGTGATGACGTCGACCATGATCTGCCTGGCGCCCCATCCCTGGACCTTCTCCGCCAGTTCCACTATCTTGTCCCCGCGGGTGCTGACGTTCACCGCATGGACCATCAGGTGCCCCTCCTCCTCCAACCTGTCCAGGGCCTCGGCGACCGCCTTCGTCCTGTCCTCGATGGGGCAGAACGGCTGGTCCACCAGGGTCTCGTCGTCCTTGGAGTTGGT
>JAFZXW010000054.1 GCA_017616575.1 Candidatus Methanomethylophilaceae archaeon | reverse complement strand
TCCGACCAGGAAGGTGGAACGGATCGTCCCGACGACTTCTTTGCCGTAGTTCATCTTCTTTCCCCAGGCGCCTACGGCCTCCATGAGCGAATGGTCGGGGTCGCTGAGGAGCTTCATCTTGAGCCCTTTGGACTCGATGAACCTCTTATGGGATTCCGGGGAGTCCTTGCTGACGCCGATGATCTTTATCCCCTTTGCGGAGAAGTCGTCCAGAAGCCCGGTGAACTCCACGGCCTCCTTGGTGCATCCGGCGGTGTTGTCCTTGGAATAGAAGAACACCAGGTAGCGCGTTCCTTTCAGGGAGTCGCTGTCGAATTGGTCTCCGTTCTCGTCTTTCAGCACGAAATGAGGGAAAACGTCTCCTGTATCCATCGTATCGCCTCAGAAGAGCGTGTTCTTCTTTTTTGAGAGTATCGGCTTGAGGTCTATCTCCGCGAACATGACGGGGTGCGTCAGCTCGTACCCGATGACGACGGCAGGAGCCATCTCCCCGAAGAATCCGATGGAGTCCTCGTCCATGATTATCTCCGCTCCCCTTCCGTCGATGAAGGCAGGGAATGGGCATGGCCTCAGGGAATGCTCGCATCCGATCTCCCTGAGAATCCCCTCGGTCACAGACTTCATCTCGGTGAAAGGGGTCTTGGACGCCGTGCACATCACGCAAAGGTGGGGCTCCGTCCTGCCGTCCCTGACGACGTATCCGATCTCGAAGATTTTCTGCGGCAGGTCGCGGTGTTTGTTGCGCTTGAGGATGCGGATAAGGCTCGGCATCAGGTACGACCTGAGGCAGGTGTGGTCCTCGGTTATGGGGTTCAGGACCCTGACGTTGTCCAGCCTGGGAAGGCCGGACAGGACGAATTCCTCCCTGTCGCTGCTGAGGGTGAGCGTGTTGACCTCGGTGTACCCGAGACCGATGGCAATGTCCCTGATGCTGTCGGAGAACGTGGTTATGGGCTCCAGGCTGCCGGGGGTCTGATCCAGGCTGTATTTCCCTCCGAACCGGTCGAACCCGTAACCGGTGGCGACGTCCTCGAAGATATCCACCTTGTGCATTATGTCCAGCCTGACCGAGGGATACGCGACATGGACGGTGTCGCCCTCGCAGGATGCGTCCATGCCCATCCTGCGCAGGCACTCGCAGGCGCCTTCGGGGCCTAGGCTCAGTCCCAGGAACTTGTCGCATTCGGACGCGGAGATGTCCATGCGGGAGGGGGTGAAGTCGGGAGAGGCGAACGTCTTGCCGTCCTCGTGCATCTTGACCGCCAGTATCTTTCCGCCGCGTTCGGCAAGGGCGGTGCATACTATGTCCAGCGCGCCCTTCACGGCCTTGCGGTCGTTGCCTGTCACATCGATGAACAGGTTCCGCCTTCCGACGGCGACCGTGGTGAGGGCCCCGTTTATTATCGGGGGGAACGAGAGGACCTGCCCGTCCTTGTCCTGGATTACCGGGTACCTGTCCAACCCGTCCAGGAGGTGCGCGTACTCTTTTCCCTTCTCATGGGTGCGGAGGATCTCCTCCATGTCCGCCTCCTGGGTCTTGGCCAGCGGCACAAACCTAATCGCGTGGGGGTCCGCGAGCCTGTAAGTGAACGGGGCCTTGACCTTGTCCAGGTCGTGGATCCCGATCGCGAGCTTGCTTCTCTTCCTCCCTATGGTTATGTGAAGCTTCTCCTGGAGCTCCATCATCGACCTGAGCAGGGTGTCGTCGATGTCCACGCCTGTCACGACCCCGCAGAGGAAGAACGGCCTCACGCCTTTCACGCTCTCGTCGATGAAGACCTCGATACCGGAATCCCCGACATCGTACGTCTTCATCCCGGGCTCTATGTCCAGAAAGGCCCTCATGCCCCTTGCAAGCCCTTCGACGCTGTACAGGTCCGGGCGGTCGGGGAAGAACTCGACGGACATGTCGTCGCAACCGCTCTCGGTCTCGTGCATGTCCGCCCCGATCATGGGTATACGGTCGACGAGGACGTCTTGGGATACCTCGCGCCCCAGCATCGTGCACAGGTCGCCGTACTTGAAGTTTATGACAGGCATGCCGCCGCAATCCGCTGGGCAGTATTATATCCTTGCGAGCGGGCATCGCCTTCCGAGGGCGGCGTGAGCGCTTCCCAGCTGTCCTGCGGCCTGTGCCGCGAGGGTGGAGAGCTCTCCTGCCAGTATGGTTGCCGCGACTATCTCTGCCAGCTTCGCCGCTTTGCCGTCGCCTTGGCATCCTATCATGCCGAGGGCTTCCTTCTGGCAGGGCAGGCGGGTGCCCCCTCCCACGGTGCCGACCTCGATGGCGGGGACCCTCACGCAGATATAGAGGTCCCCTTCAAGGTCCTCGCAGGTCGTCACGGCCATGCTGCATCCGACAACCTGTGCGGGATCCTGCCCGGTGGCTATGTAGAGGGCCGCGGCCATGTTGGCGGCGTGGGCGTTGGCGCCCAGAGTGCCAGACATGATGCTGCCCACAAGGTTCTTCCTCGTGTTCGTCTCTGCTATCGCGGAGGCGGTGGCATGGAGCGAGGACTCGACGAGGTCCTTGGGTATCAGGGCTTCCGCGACTGCGGTCTTCCCGCGGCCTTCTATCAGGTTGATGGCGGCTGGCTTCTTGTCCGAGCACATGTTGCCCGAGACGGACACCATCGCAGCCCCCGTGGCTTTCTCGATGACTCTGCAGACGGCCTCTGAGGCTATGGTGGCCATGTTCATCCCCATCGCGTCCCCGGTGGAGAACGACAGCCTCAGGAAGAGGTTCCTTCCATCCGGGAACTTCTCTATGCGCGTGAGCGCCCCGTGGGAGGTGGTGCCCTCGACGGTCTTCTTGAGAAGTTCTTCATTCTCGTCTACCCAGCGCATGACCTCCATGCAATGGTCGAGTCCTTTCGTTCTAAGGACGGGGGCCCGGGTCATGGCGTCGCCGAATATGCGGACCTTGGCCCCCCCGGATTTAGTTATGACTGACATCCCGCGCGATACCGACGCCACCAGGGCGCCCTCCGTGGTCGCCAGGGGGACTATGAAATCGCCCTTGGCAGATCCACCGTCAATGTGCACGGGGCC
>JAFZXW010000053.1 GCA_017616575.1 Candidatus Methanomethylophilaceae archaeon | reverse complement strand
GTTCCGCTGCCGGTGCCGCCGTTGCTGCTGGAGACCACCCAGTAGTGGAAGACATTGGGCTCGTTGTTGATCTGGTTCTGGTTGAGCTGGTCGATATTGGCCTTGAGCTTCTCGTAGAACTCTCCCTCATGGCGGGCGAAGGCGAGGCGTGATTTATGGCGGAGCGCTCCCGCGCCGAAAGAGAGGTTGCGGTACTCCATGGATTGGACGACGCGCTCGGGGCAGCCTTCGGTGATGCGACGGTTGATCATCAGCTCCGGAGCGCCGCACGCCTCCTGGTAGATGGAGGCGGGGTTCATGTCCCCGAGGTTCACCAGTTCGTTCCTGCTGATGAACTCCTCGCGGCCGCCCTCATACTGGCTGCGGTACAGCCTGTTGGCGTTCACCACGTCGCGGGAGTCCGTGTCCATGAACATGAAGCGGTAGGTCTCGTCCATGACCTGCCTGCGGGATTTCATCTCCGTGGCCCTGGTACGCTCGTAGATCTTGAACTTGATACGGGAAACGGTGTTCACACCGGAGCCTCCCAGGCCGATAAAGATATGCTTGTCTGCCATAACTTGTGTATGTTTTTATTTATTGAATCCAGCGGATGACGTGCGTTCCTACCAGTATTTTGGAATAGGGCGCGATTTTGGGTTTCTGGTGGGATCCCCACTTGACACCGTTCGCCCGGAAACCGTTGCCGCGTGTCTGCTCGATGACATATTCGGGAGACTTGAAAAAGAGGAGGAACGGGTTGTAGCGCCTGACGCTGATGGAGATGCTCCAGCGGCAGTCGGGAACGGGAAGGAAGGCGGCCGCCCGGCCGATGTCGACACTGTTGACCCCGTTCGCTTTCTTGCGCTCGGTGACGGGAGCGCCGTCCTCCGTCACTTCGAACCTGCCGTTGATACGGGATGCGGCCGAGGCGTTCCTGGCAAAGGCGCGGATGACCAGGATGATGTACAGAAGGATAAGGCCGATGATGGTGCAGAAGAGCCAGAAGGGGAGCGGATAGAAAAAGACCGTCCGGGTAACCGGCGCCGTTGCGGTGAGCGAGGGCGCCTCGAAGCCCAGGTGGCGGAGCTCGTCCTCATAGGGGACGGCGAAGCTCGCCCGGAGCGTCAGCTCCCCGTCAAGGTGGCGGAGGGACGGCTTGAGAACGGATGCGTCCTCCTTCGACAGCGCGCCGACAGGGACGGTGGCGGCATCGTCCATGACCGTGACGGGCAGCTCTGCGTCCATACGGAGCCCCCTGGCCCCAGACAGGGTGATGTCGTCGAGCCGGAGGCAGTCGTAGACGGGGTTGGGCGTCCAGTCCAGGGCGAGGCCGAGACGGCCGCTGAAATCCATCTCCGGGCTGAAGGTCAGCTCCGCCGGACGGATATGTCCCGACACGACGGAGATGAACTTGTCCAGGAGGATGGCGTTCTTCCGCTGGGTGAACCACTGTGAGAGCGCCTGGCCGTTGGGGACGGGCACATGGCTGAATTTGAATTCCCTCGGGAAGACATTCCTGACTTTCTCCAGGTCGCGTCCTCCGCCGGGAAGCTGGAGGGCGAAGACATACACGTCGTTCCCGGACTGCTCGGTCGCGAACCGCCGGGCAGCGCCGTCCCAGTCCTCCCGGCCCCTCCGCGAAGGCGAGGGGTCATGGACGAAGTCCGTGATGATGAAGACGAACTTGAGCCGGTTGCGGCCGATCTGCTGCATGTCATCAGCCAGATAATGGAGCATGTTGTCCAGGTCCGTCCAGTTGTAGTACTTTTCCTTTTCATAGGACGTCGTCGGTTTGTTATAAATCCGGCCGGCGCTCTCGATGAGGTTACTGACGGTCCCGCCGCCGATCTTGCCCGCGCTCCCCACCTCGTTCGAGGCTTCGCCGCCGAACTTGATGATGGAAACGTAATCCCCGTCCTGGAGCGAGCGGAAGAACGCTCCCAGGGCGGGAACGACGGTGTCCCGGTACTTGTCCATCGTCCCGGAGACATCGATGGCGAAGATATAGTCGGCACGCTGCTCGCCGAGCTCCGCGCCGAACTTCTGCATCAGGAGCGGATAATCCGCCCGGAGGGCGTCGAATCCCGGCTGGGCACCCAGCGGGAAGCAGACGGCCGACAGCGCGAGGAGGGTGGTCAGAATGGCTTTTTTCATAGTGCTGTGGTTAATTGCGCTAATTTAGCAATTTTTATCCTATCACGCAACGGGAGGGAATCCCGACGTGGACCTCGTCAGCCATCGCAAGGCGGGTGCAGACGATGTGTGGTCCGGGGCGTGAGGACTCCTTCCCGTATAATCCCGTTTCGGGGCATCAGGCCGGGAACCACTTCCCGAGGGTGGCTTCCACCTGTGCATTGACCTCGGGGGTGATGTTCTTCTGGATTTTCTGGTACGCGATGGCAAGCGTGAGGCCGTTGTCCAGCAGGCCCAGGAGATTGTACTTCTTCATCGGGAGGAGGTCCTTGGAAAGGAGCTGGTAAGCCAGCCCTCCCACGATGATGGCCTTGTCGAGGGCCGGCGTCTGCGGCGACGTGAGGCAGAAATACATCTGGAGCATCATCCGGGTCACTTCGCGCGACCCTTTTATGGCATAGCCCTTGATGGCTTCCCAGATGTTCTCGGTGCTGCCGAAAAGGGAACTGATCAGGTTGTCGGAATCCATAGTTATAGTCCGTTTGGTGTCGTATTATGGGTGTTGTACAAAATTAGTTCATTTTGTCCTCAATTTCAAGTGTCCCGACAAAATTCATCCGGTCGGGGGAGTCCTGGTCTCCGAAGACGATCCTGTCAAGGCTCCTCTCCTCCTCCTCGCGCCGCCTCAGCTCCGGCAGCACCTTCATGAGGGCCTCAGTCATGCCTATCCTCCCCATCGACCAGAGGAGGCGGTCCCGCTCCCCGGGGGAGAGACGTTCCCCCTCGTCCAGGTACTCATCCAGCATGAACTCCATCACAAGCGGGACGTTCACCGCCTCCGAGCGCCCCGCGTCCAGCTTGGCCATGACATAGAAGTACTCGGGAACAGTCAGGCGAGCGCTGTCAAGGCGGAAGGCCGGGTGCGAGCCCAGCCGCGCGCAGACGGCGGCATAGCCCAGGGCCTCGGCGAGGGCTTCCTGCTCCTCGAGGAGGAAAGCGGTCGGGAGGTGGCGCAGGGCGACCTGCCCCAGGACCGGGTTGCGGGTGGCCTTCCAGCGCTCGGCGACGGGCCCGGAGAGGGACCTCGTCCAGTGGTCGCGAAGGTGCCTCCCGGCCCACTCCATCTCCTTCCTGCCTCCGGAGAGGAAGGCGCGGAGGATGGTCCTCTGCGACTCCTGCGTTTCCGAAGGGAAGCGGCGCATCAGCTCTTTCACGGCCATGGAGACCTTCCTGCTTTTCTTGTCGGTGTAATAGCGGAGGAGGGTCCTCGTCGTGAGGGCGGCGTGACGGCCCTCCACCTTCACGGTGAGGATCATCTCAGCCTTGAGAAAGAGAATCCTCGGGCAGGAGGGATCCATGACCAGGCGGTTCCCCACCTGGGCGAGCGTCTCCTCCGGCAGGGACTGGAGGAGGGCGTTGAAGTAACGGTCCTGCCAGGATCCCTTCTCGAAGGAATCCGTGTCGCAGTAGTAGGGATAGGCGTTTTCCCGGAGGAACGCCATGATATCGTTACATGTCATAGGTCAATAATGGTAATCTGAGTCAAACTGTATACCTCTGTCCCGGCAGAAGCCGAGGAAATGGACGTCGGCCATGGCGGCGTGGCCGGACGCGAAACGCCTTCGGATGGTGCGAAGAAGGGCCCTCGGCTTCTTTACGTGAAGCGCGGAGAAAACCCTGGCGGTGTTCTCCCGGTCGAAGAAATGATGGTCATCGGTCCGCCCCGACCGGTTGTATTCATAGGCGCCCCAGTCATAACGGGACAGCGTCAGCCTCCCGTCCTCGTAGGAGGCGAGGATCTCATGCCCCTTCCGAGCGTCGTCGGAGACGAAAAGAAGGATCTCGAGCCGTCCGAAGTCCTCGTAGACCTCACCGCTTACGTACTTGGGGTTCCCGACCAGGGCGGCCCGGCAGGTGATGTACTTGATGCCGGAATCCCGCGTGCGGAGATTGAGGCCCATGTCGGTCTCCTGTCCTCCGGCGATGCCCCGGAGCTCCCTGACCATCTCCTCAATCTCGCCCTCCCGGGTGAAGGCCCTGTCGACCTCCACGAAGAGCATCATTCCGCTCACGTCATACTCCGCCATGACGCATTCGATCTCCGGCCGGAGCTTGCCGGCGACCTCCCCGGCGGAGGTGTTCGAATTGGCGATGCCGGTCCAGAGGAAATGGTGGTCAAGCAGCAGGTCCGCCACCACGGGCTCTTCGATGGCGAGGACGGCCCCCACCTCCTCGTTACGCCTTAGCTCCCCGTCCAGCTTCCTGGCGATACGCCGCTCGGTCTCCTTGAGGAAGCTGTACTCCCGGTGGATGCTGCTGAAATAGCGCCGGCGCGGCTTCTCGGCGTGGTAGACGAGGGTGAGCCTGGCGGGGACATCGCCCGCGTAGTAGCAGACCGGGACAAAGCGTGCGAGACGCCCTTCTCCGAAGGCGTCCACCGCCCAGCCGTTGACGGCGTGGATCTGCTCAAAAGTAAGGGAGGAAGCCATCTCGAGGATGACGGTGACCATGGCGTCTTCCGGAGGGGAGGGAAGGGGATACTCCCCAAGCCGGCGCACGAGATCCCCGGCGCCTTCCGGGAAGGCGAGCTGGTACGCTCCGTAGATACGGTAGTAGTGCGGATAGAGCGACAGGCTCATCTCCAGGGCGCTCTCCGAAGAGAAGGCGTCCGCGCCGGTGAGGAGATCTTCCGTCTCCTCCCTGTTTAACTGCCTGTACATGGCTAGAGCTGACCGTCAAGGATCAATTCGACAATCCTGTCACAGCCCTGCTCCAGCGTATCCCGTGTCTCGCGGTACAGGTCCTCGCTGAAGAAACTGCTGGGATCCGTCAGGATGGACTTGCTGCCGAAGCAGTACTCCATGAACAGGTGGATCTTGCCCCATCCGCTCTCGGGGACAAGGCACCGGAGGTCAAAGAGGTGCTGGGGCTCCATGACCAGGATGAGGTCCGCCCCGGCGGCGTCGGCGTCATACACGTACCGGGTGACGCCGCCGAAGTCATAGCCATGCTCGGCGAGGATGCGGCCGAAGGCCTCCGGGCGGGTGGCCCGCCACAGCTCCATCGTCCCGGCGGAATCCACCGCCCAGTCGTCGATCCCGGCTTCGGAGAGCTTCCGCCGGAGGATGAACTCCGCACCGGCGCTGCGGTACATGTTGCCGGTGCAGACAAAAAGAATTCGTTTCATAGTTGATCGCTTTTGTTTTTCTACATGGATGGAGATACCCTGCCGCCCCGCTTCACGGAAGTACTCGGACACGGCTTCCCTGAGCAGCCCGACCGTCCGGTTCACGCCCGCGTCCTGCCCCAGGAAACGAAGGATCTCGTCGAGAGAGCCGTTGTAGCCCGCGCAGTTGCGCTGCATATCCCCATTCATGATCAGGAAAAATACACGGAGAAGCGGGTGCTGTCGAGCCGCTTTATCTGCACGTCAACGGCATTCAGCGTAAGCCCCAGGCCCTCGAAGTCAAAGAACATCTCGTCACTGTTCTCCTCGGCCACCTGGAGCAGCTCCCGGAAGGCGGGGGCGGAGCACCTGCGGACAAGGGGGGGCAGGATGGCGGGGATGATGCGCTCCACGAAGGTGAGGCATTCGGTCATGTCGTTAATCATAACACGCTTTTTTTAGAACATATCCAGCCAGTCCTCATGCCGGCAGTGGGGGAGGAGATCCACGGAGGAAAGCCTTCCGGCGGCCTCCTGGAGCAAGGCGGCGAGGGGAGTCTCCGAGAGTTCCCCTCCCGTCTGGAACCAGTGCAGGTCGATGATGTGGCAGTAATCCGGGTCGGAGATGTGGAGGGTAGCAACAAGGTGCAGGTCCTTGAGGCACATGCCGAGCTCGGCGTTCCGTCGGAGCTGGCGGGACCGGTACTGGGTGAGGCCCCTCAGGCTGGCCTCGCTGACCAGCTCCGGTTCAAGGTAGTAGTACCCGCTCGCCTTTCCGGCGGCGAGGTCCGCCATCTTCCCCGCGATGCGGGGCAGGCGATACCGGGTACCGGTGGTGAGCGTACCGGCCATCTGGCCGTCGTAGGTGTCGGCGATGCGGAGTCCGGCCACGGTGGCCCGGACCCCGTCCCTGAGCGTTACATGAAGTCCTGTCATGGGGGTGATGCTAGTCGGGTTGTTCTGGGGAAGGGCTTTCATTGGCAAAGGTGAAGGTGTACTGCTCGCCGCCGTACATGGCCCTGGCGATGGCCTGGAAGGAGTGGCTGACGTGACCCATGACCTGCAGGAGGCACATCTGGACGATCCGCTCTTTGACGGCACCCCCGCAGACATAATTGGACAGATGGAAGGAAGGCCGGCGGTCTTCCGGGTCGACGGAGAAGGCGCCGATGACGCTCTGCTCGTTCAGGTCGTTGAGGAGGCGGCATACCCTGTCGACGTTCTCCTGGGGTACGCAGACGGGGAAGTAACCGACGACCGTGAGCATCTCACCCTCCTCGTCCACGCTGACGCAGTAGGTGATATCCCCGTCGTCCTCACCGACTCTGAAGTTGAACTCGCCTTCCTCCCGCAGGTAACGGATATCCAGAGCGTCCAGGACGGAGGCGACCGTGTCGCTGATGATGCTAACCATGGAAAAAGGAGTTTACTGTTTGACGATTTTCCCACGCTTGTCCATCACGACGCCCTCGTCATTGTGGCCGAACTGCGCGCGGATCAGGTCCTTGGAGACCATCTCGAAGCCCCAGTACTCTGCCGGGGTGATGACCTTCCCGGTCCGGGCGTCCATGAGCCCTTCCCACCGGCCGACCCGGTACACGACGACGTCCGGGTCCAGCTCGTATTCGTCGGGGTCCTCGGAATGGATTTTCGTCTTGTACTTGAGGCGGTAGGTATCGTCTATGATGAACGGTTCGAGGACAGTCCCGTCAAAGTCCAGGAGCTGCTTGACGTGGCCCTTGGTGACATACACGCCGCTGTAGCCGCGTGCCAGTTCCATGTAGTCGACGGGCTCGGGGAAGACCGGCCGGAAGTCCTTGTCGAACAGCCAGTAGCCGTCGTCGTTGGCGGCCACGCGGTAGCCGTTCCCGTCGGGCTCGTCGATGAACCGGTAGTCCCATCCGAGGACCATCCTGCCGTCTTTCCGGAAGACGGCATAGCGGTACTTGTCCACGTCCCAGTACTTGACGGTGCAGTATCCGTCCCTGAAGATGTAGTCGAACCCCTTCTCGAAGGGGATGACGTACTCGATGACCGGCCGGTTCTTCCTGTCGATGAACCCGACATGCTCGTCCCACACGACGGCGCCCAGCCCTTCCGAGAACTGCCAGGCCTTCCTGTACTGCGCGGGGATGACGATCCTGCCGGTCCTGACGTTGAGGAAGCCGCGCCGGCCTTCCTTGCTGCAGAAGACCGTCAGGCTGTCCCGCCTGGGCGGGCCCGCGACCCAGCGGAGCTTCCCCGTGGTGTATTTGCAGGCGGCCTTGTCCCAGACACGGACGGTGTTGTCATTGAACCCCCTGACGACGATGTCCTTGCTGAGGGTGAGGTCCCTGGAGAAGTTGCGGCCGTGGCTCTTCTCATACCAGACGCAGATGAGGAGGAAAACAAAGACGGCGGCGGCGAGGCCGGCGAGTCCCAGGCCCACCTTCCAGGTGATGCTGAGGATGCGTTTTGCGGTTGTGTTCATATCTTTCTTACTTTTTGAAGTATGTGTCCTTATCAAGTGCCTTCTTTTCCATGGCGGCGAGGAGGAACTCCCGCTTCATCCCGGAGATGCTCTCCAGCGCTTCCCCCAGGAGCCTCCGGAAGTCGCCCTTGCGGCGGATACGGTTCCTGTACTGCATCACCAGGTTGCCGCATGGCATGATGTAACAGTTCCCGCATCCCGAGACGCGGTTGATCCTGTTGCAGAGGCTGAGGATCTCCGCCCGGTTCCCCTCCGGGACGGCTTCCGCGCTGACGTTCGCGAATCCGACGACGGAGTCCTCCCTGTCATAGTAGCAGATGATGGTGACCATCTGGTAGGTGAACCAGAAGGCGAAGTCATCCCCGTCGATCATCCTGGGCTGCAGCCCGGCCCTCTCCACCTCGAGGGCCATCTCCCCGAGCGGGGTCATGGCCGCTCCTCCTGTACGGGCTCCTCCAGGGGAGCCAGGAGCTTTTCCGACAGGGCGTGGCATGAGTGCAGCGAAAGGATCATCCGCTGCAGCTCCTTCGCTTCGGGGAGCCCGTCGGCCGTGCTCCGTTCCCAGAGGGCCCAGAAAGCCGAACGCTCGGGGACCATCACGACCTTGGCGAAGCGCAGGTCCCCGTTGACCGCGTTGAGCGCGTCGAGCGCCTCCGCCTTGCGCCCCTCGGGGATATCCCGGAGCCAGCTCAGGCTCAGGGAGAGGAAGGTCTCCGAGGGGCGGAGGTACAGCCGGTAGTGGAGCCCGAGGCAGGAGAAGGCGTACCATCCCCTCTGGGATTCTTTCCTGATGTTGATGCCGAGTTCCCTGAAGGAGCGCCTCAATTGGGTGATTCCGTTGCTCATTTCTTTTTGCCGTCACAAGTGTTTAACCGCAGTCCGAAACTCTCGGGCTGCGGGGGCAAAAATAGGGGAATCGGCGTTATTCCCTAAATATTAATCTAGATTGGGATTCTGCTAGGCCTTCGGAATCTCGGCGTCGGCGCTGGCGAGTCTGAGGACGGCCTCCTCGATGTTGTCCGGCAGCGTTATCCTCTCTTTGAGGATATGGAGATGGTCTCCCTTGCGGACGTGGAAGACAGCCGTGTTCTCCTTCCGGAGCAGGTGCGCGTCAATCTCCTTCCGGATATTGTTCAGGTGATCCTTCAGGTTGCCCTGGGCGATGATCTTGCTTTCCCCGACCGTATCGAAGAGCTGGCCAAAAGCCGACGTGGCCGCCGGGTGAACGTCCCCGTAGAGGTACTTGAACGCTCCGATGAAAAGGTCCTCCATCGCGGCGAAGTCGAAATCCTTGTCCCCGTCCTTCCCTTTCCTTTTGATCAGGCAGCACAGGAACAGGGCGGCGTCGGTCCGATAGGGGAAGTGGAAGTCCACCATCGGCTCGCCATCGTAGACATAACCGATGTAGTAACGCCCATTGGTGCCGGAGACCTTCTCCTTGGGGGTCTTCTTACGGACGATGATCTGGACCTTGGAGTTCCTCGCGGCGGAATCCATGTCGATGTACTTGTCATAGAACTCCCGGACACCCACGTCCGTGAGGGTCATGAGATACTCGTGAATGACTCTCTGCTTGATGCTGGGGGGGGAGTTTCTGGATAACCATCTCGATGTCATCGGTGTTCTCCCGCGTGATGACATTGTTGACGAATTCTTTCTGGGCCTTGTAATAGGCCTCGCTGTGATTGGCTCTCCTCCTCCTCCCTCCTGAGGAACCGTCGGGAACCATGCCGAACTCGCCCGGGCTGGACAGCGCGTCGATGAGACCGCCGATGACCGGAAGGTCCATCACGGTGTCGAGAATCCTGTCGATCGCCTTGGGCTCCTCCTGATTCAGGGAATCGTAGATGTGCTCGATGGCTTCACGCGTGGACGAGCTGAGCCCGAACACGAAATCCATCGCCTCCTTGGGCAGGTCGCCGTCTCCGCGGCGCTGCATCAGGAAGGCGGGCTCCCCGGACAGGGGGGCCATGAGGATGCCGGCGAGGGATGCCCCGTTCTCGCGGATGGCGCGTGCCAGCGCCGGGTCCTCCACGTCGGAGTCGTCCTTCACCTGGATGAGGGTGAAGGGACACAGGAGGAAAACCTGGGAGGTCTTCCGGAACTCTTCCACGGCGCGCTTGAAGTCCGCGTCATCGTCCGTGATGACGTACACACGTCCGACATGCTTCAGGAAAAGGGCGCCGGAGACCCTGACGGTGAAGGGGGAGAGTTCGCTCATGATGCGGATGGATTTCCACAAATATAAGGAAAAAGAAACGTAAGAGCAAGGATCTCAGCGATAAATGGCGGGGTGTGGTTAGCCAGGCCAAGAGGTTCAATCTAGATTAATATGCGCGGAATCATATCGGAATGCCTATCTTCGCCAACAGACATGAGAAGCAACCCGATAAGCGTGAAGTATCGGAGCGGGGTCAGGCCGAGTCTTCGGACGGAGCCTGACCATTTGTCTCAACACATTGGAAAGGCGTGAACACAAAAACAGCTATGGACAACAGCATGCAATTATCTTATGAGGAGCTCGTGCGCAGGACGCATGACGAGCTCTTCGCGGCCCTTCCCGGCGATATGACAGCCCGGGAACTCTCGCTGATCGAGGACGCCTTCCTCCTCGCACGGGGGGCGCACGCCCGGCAACAGCGCGAGAGCGGCCAGCCATATATCCTGCACCCGCTGAACGTCGCCCAGATCCTTGTGCGGGAGATGATGCAGAAGGACGCCGCCATCATAGCGGCAGCCCTGCTGCACGATGTGGTGGAAGACACCGCCATCACCGCGGAGGATATCCGCGACCGCTTCGGGGAGGACGTGGCGTTCCTGGTGAAGGCGGTTACGAAGCCGAACAAGAAGCAGGTAGACAACTATCAGCATATCCTTGGCTCCGTGAAGGGAGACATACGCGTCCTCCTATTGAAGCTCTCTGACCGCCTCCACAACATGCGGACCCTGTCAAGCCTGAAGCCGCAGAAGCGTTGGAAGATAGCGAGCGAGACAAGGTTCTTCTATGCGCCCCTGGCGGGCCGGCTGGGGCTTTTCAGCCTCAAGGTAGAGCTGGAGAATCTGGCATTCCAGTTCCTTAACCCACAGGAATATTGCCGCCTCAATGAACTTCTGGAGGAAGACAAGGCCCGTACGGAATTTGCCGTGAACAAGTTCACGGACGAATGCCTGCACTATGTGGGCG
>JAFZXW010000052.1 GCA_017616575.1 Candidatus Methanomethylophilaceae archaeon | reverse complement strand
TCCCAAGTTCCTGAGTCAGCGATCTTCTTTATAAGATCGACATCAGCCTCGTCGTAATAGTCGTCATTGTCCGCGTTGCCGTAGACCAGGAGCCTTCCGGTTCCCAGACTGGTCTTCCCCTTGTCATCTTTATTGTTCATGACGAAGAAGACCGTCAGACCGGCGGCGATGATGATCACAATCGCGACAACTGCGAGGATTTTCGTCGCTTTAGAGTCCATAATCTTCACTTGGATTATAAATCCAAAAAAAGTAGATTATCTCCGTATTTAATAAAGTGGTTTCAACCCTGCGAACAATCAGCAGAGATGTCCGCGATCGAGAATAGAATGAATTTAAGAATTACCGATTTCTGCAAGACATAACGAAAAAAGGTTGCCAAACAACTCTAAAAACCCCGTCTTATGGCGAGTCGCCCGCTTTGTCTGGCTCGGTGCGTTTTGCATCTCTCTCGCGCCATTCTGCCTTTCGACGTTCTTACGGCAGGAAGATTCCTCCCAAGGCTGTTCCGCCCAACTGGAAACATACCGAAGACTGACGATCGAGGAAGCTTGACCGACGATTCGCCGGGCTCCGACTAGAAGTTCGACCGTCCAAGACCCAATTATATATGCTGACGCCTTTTCAAAAGCACGACAGGTGACGGCCATGACCATGTCAGAAAAAGGAGACGGCTCGGAAGGATGCGAAGCCACGGGGCTCGGGAGACTCTTCATAGGCTTCTACGACCTCTCTGTCCTTCTGACCTATGTGGGCATCGTGTTCGCCGTCATCGGGATCTGCCTTGTCTTCCGCGGAGAACTGGTGCTGTCCATGGTCTGCCTGATAATCTCAGGCTTCTGCGACATGATGGACGGAACGGTCGCGCGCTCCTTCAAACACCGCACCGAGGAGGAGAAGTCTTTCGGAATCCAGGCGGATTCGCTGGCCGACGCGGTGAGCTTCGTGATCCTGCCAGTGACGATATCTCTCGGCTTAGGAAACAACGACCCCGTGAGCATCGCCGTCTATGCGTTCTATGTGCTCGCAGGGCTGATCCGCCTCGGATACTTCAACGTCCTGGCGTCCAGGTCCACGATCGAATACTACACCGGCCTCCCCGTGACCACCATATCCGCGGTCTTCCCCGTGATATGGATAATCCACGTTTTCATAGGCGAGCTATGGACCGCGGTCCTCTTCGATGCCGCCCTGGCCCTGATGGCGCTGCTGTTCATCTCCAGAATCCGCATCAAAAAGCTCAGCGAGGCCGTTCAGGCGGCGTTGGGGGTTCTTGCGGTCGTCGGGATCGCAGTCATCCTCTATCTCGACCGATGCGCGAAAACAAGCCCTCACGATGCCTGAGGCGTGGCGTACTTCTTGGTGAAGAGGTGCGTGAGCCATCCCAGGACGACGCCGATGGCGATCGCCACGATGCACTGGAACACGTAACCTCCACCGTCCATCTTCATGATCGCCTGGACGACGACGGTGACGACCGACCCTGCCGTCAGCCCGATTATGGTGAAGTAGGTGGTCTTCCTGTTGTGGGTCACGAAATGGTCGACGACCTTCGCGAACAGGAGGCCCCCGATGACGGCGCCCAGGATCAAAGGCGCGATAGAAACGAAATCCAGGTCGCTCAAGGCGTTTATGACCGCCGTGAACAGGCCGAGCGCCAGGAGCACGGTGGAGCCGCTGATCCCCGGGGACAGTATGCAGACCCCGTAGACCACCCCGGCGACCACCATCGCCAACGGGCTGGAGGACACTTCCCAGCCATGGGAGGACATGTTGAGCCAGAGAACCAGGATCATCAGGGCGAACCCTATGGCCAGCGCCAGGACGTTGTAGGACGTCACCCTCTCCCCGTCGCCGGCCTGCCTCCATATGTCCGGAAGCTGGATCGATATGGCGGTCGCGAAGAAGAACATCAGCGGGACCTCGTATCCGTCGATGAGGAAATCCAGCCCTTTGATGCAGACGAAAGCGCCGATGATGCCCACGACGGCAATCGTGAGGATGAACCAGAAGTCCTCCTTCAGGTACTTCGTCGGCTTGGAGAGGTCGCGGATGAGCCTGTCGTAGATCCCGAAGATGACAGCCAAGGTTGCGCCGCTCACGCCAGGCATCATCATGAATATCCCGATGAGCGCCGCGACTAACGCGTTCTTCACCGGCTCCGCCATCTTCATGACAGGCCCCATGCGATAACGCATATAGAGAATTGCCCCCGGAATCGTCGTAAACGTTTAACGTCCGGGTTGAAAAACGGCCCGGGCCCGGAAGGCCCTTCAGGCTCAGTTGATTATGTCGTCCAGCTTCTTGCGGATGTTAGACTTCCTCTTGGGCTTGGAGGACCCCGCGGTCTTGTCCAGCTTGGCCAGGAGCTCCCTCTCCTCCTCGGAGACGCGCTTGGGGACCTCGATGGACACCCTCACGAGCAGGTCGCCGCGGACCCCGGTCCCGACCCTCGGAAGGCCTTTGCCGGAGATCCTCAGGACGGTCCCGACCTGCGTCCCCGCGGGGATGGTCAGCACGGCCTTCTCCCCTTCCAGGGTCTCGACGGGCTCCTCCCCTCCGAGCACCAGCTTCGGGTAGGTGGTGACGATGCCCGTCCACAGGTTGCTGCCGTCGCGCTCGAAGACCTTGTCCTGCTTCACATGGATGACGACGAACAGGTCCCCGGGCTGGCCGCCGTTGTAGCCGGCGTTGCCCTCCCCAGAGACCCTCAGCTTCATGCCGTCCTCCGCCCCTCTGGGGATGTTGAGGGAGATGTGGGACTCCTTGCTGACCCTTCCGGTCCCGCGGCAGTGGGGGCACTTCTCGGCGGCGCTCTTTCCGGTCCCGCGGCAGTCGGGGCAGTCCCTGACCGAGACCATGTTCCCGAACGGGGTCCTGCTGACGGACTGCACCTGCCCCTGGCCGCCGCAGGTCTTGCACACGGTGACGTTCCCGTCCTTCCCTCCGGTCCCCTTGCAGGGCTCGCACTGGACGGTGTGGGGGACGTCTATGCTGACCTTCTTGCCCTCGAGGACGTCCTTCAGGGTTATCTCCAAGTCGTACCTCAGCGACTCCCCCTGGGAGGCGGAG
>JAFZXW010000051.1 GCA_017616575.1 Candidatus Methanomethylophilaceae archaeon | reverse complement strand
TATCTCGTCGAAGACGCCGACCCCTTTCGTGAGGACGGCGCTTCCGACCTGGAAGGCGGACGCCCCTGCCATGATGTATTCGGCGGCGTCCCTCCAGCATCCGATGCCTCCGACGCCTATTATAGGGATGTCCAGGACCGTCCTGAGGTCGTACACGGCCCTCACCCCCACAGGCTTGACCGCGCTGCCGGACAGCCCGCCGAACCTGTTGCTGAGGACCGGCCTGGCGAACTCCGGGGAGATGACCATGGCCTTCAAGGTGTTGATGGCCACCACGGCGTCCCCTCCAGCGTCCTGGACGGCCATGCCTATGTCGGCGAGGATGTGCGTGTTCGGAGTAAGCTTCGCCCACACAGGAATGTCGACAGCCGATTTGACCGCCTTCACTATGGCGCCCACCATCGAAGGGTCGGTGCCGACCTCCATGCCGTATCCCTTGGCATGGGGGCAGGATAGGTTCAGTTCCACGGCGCAGGCCCCGTAGTCCTCCATCCTTCCTGCCAGGTCCCTGAACTCGTCCGGCCCGGCCCCGTAGACGGATCCTACGATCTTGCCGTGCCTTGCCGCATGCCCCATCTCCTCCTTGAACGCGTCTATCCCGGGGTTGGGCAGGCCCATCGCGTTCACCAGGCCGCCTTCCACTTCGGTGAAGCACGGGTTGGGGTGCCCTTCCTTCGGCATGGAACCGACCGATTTGCTAACGACGGCGCCGGCCCCGTTCCTGAGCATGCGCTCCATGGACGGCCCCGTCTCGTCCATTATCCCGGACGCCACCATCCCCGGCTTCTCCAAGGCCAGCCTGCCGACGTCCGTCCTCAGCTTCGTCATGTTTCGGCCATCGTCGAAATGTTAGATATAGCTGGCGAGCCCGGTATCTGGTAACATTAATAAACCTCAGGTCATGGGGAGCCCATGGACTCCGAATCGGTTCGCAGAGATTTCCCGACCGTCAGGAAGGGCTCCGGCATCTATCTGGACAGCGCCTGCCAGTCGTTAAGGCCCGATTCCGTGATCCGGGCGATGGACGATTACTACGAGTCCTATCCCGCGTGCGGCGGGAGGAGCGTGCATTCGATGGCCTCCAAGGTCTCCGTGGCCGTCGACGAGGCCCGCGAGGCCTTCGCGTCGTTCTTCGGAACCGACGACCCAGGGTGCTACGCGTTCATGCCCAACTGCACCTACGCCCTCAACACCGCTGCGTTCGGCATGGGGCTGAAGAAGGGGGACGTCGTGGTCACTACCGACTGCGAGCACAATTCCAACCATGTACCTTGGCTCCGCCTGCAGGAGGGCGTCGGCATCCGCAGGAGGATGTCCCGCTCCCGTCCAGACGGGTCGTTCGACATCGAGTCGTTCAAATCCTTCATGGACCGCTCCGTCAAAGCCGTGTCCGTCCAGCATTCCAGCAACGTCACCGGGTGCGTCGTCCCCGTGCGGGCGGTCGCGGAGATAGCCCACGACTACGGGGCGACAGTCATAGTGGACGGTGCCCAGTCCGCGCCGCATATGCCTGTGGATTTGAAGAAGGCGGACGTCGACGTCTACTGCATGTCGGTCCACAAGATGCTCGGGCCCTCAGGGGTGGGGGTCATGTACGGGAAGAGGGAGGCCCTGGAGAGGATAAAGCCCCTCTGCCTCGGGGGCGGGACCGTCGGCCTGGCCACTTATGACAGTGTCAACCTCGCCCCGTTGCCGGACAGGTTCGAGGCGGGCCTCCAGAACTATGCCGGCATCGTCGGCGCCAAGGCCGCCCTTGACTATCTGTCGAAAGTCGGCATGAGGGAGGTCGAGGTCTGGGACTCCATGCTGTTGGAGAGGATGATGAAGGGTCTGGAGGACATCCCGAACCTCCACGTGGTGGGCCCGGAGGATCCCGGAAGGCGTCTCGGGGTGTTCTCGTTCAACATCGACGGCCTGAACGCCCACGACATAGCCATGATGGCCGACAGCATGGCGGGGATAATGATACGCTCCGGCATGCATTGCGCCCATCCTTTCTACGTGTCCCGCGGCATCGACGGGAGCGCCAGGGCGTCGACCTACCTGTACAACGACGCCAAGGAGGTGGACGTGTTCGTCGACACGATACGCCATATCGCCGAGGTTTTCGGAGACCCGGCTTCCCGACCGTGACGGTCTCCCCGTAACGCAGCTCGAAATCCAGGCCGCAACGCGTGAAGGCGGTGGACGTCCTCGTCCCCGATTCCAGGACGACCTCGTGCGATCTCACCTTGAGGACATGTCCAGGCGACGGGAGCATGCGGGCGCCGTCCAAAGTGAGGATCTGGGTCTCGGAGGACCAGAACGCGTCCAGCATCTCGGCTATGTCTTCCGCGAGGGAGTCCTCCATCCCGGCCTCCGCGGAGTCCTTGTAGGACCCCATGATCCCGGAGACCGAGGCGAGGAGGACGATCCCGCAGATGCAGAGGGCGGCCCTCGAGACGGTGAACTCGATCGTCCGGCCACCCCCACGACCAGCCCGCGGTCCACCGCCACGCATTCGAAGGTCACGTCCCCGCCGACGATGACCGCCTCCGTGCCGGACAGCACCACCGGCGCCTCGTCCAGGAACACGGTGCGCCTGAGTTCCCCGTTCCTGTACAGACGTATGGAGTGGGCGTCCGCGCCCTCGCCACCCAGGACTATGGCGTCCTCGGGGCCGAGCCCGACATGGACCGTCTCGACCGAGCCGGACCCGGCGCGGAACACCCTGTATATGCATTCCTCCACGGCGGCGCATGAGGGGTCGGCGCCCACGTCGTCGGAGCTTTCCTCGACAGTGGACACCATCCCCGTTATCGCCGGCAGCATCAGGCCGATCAGTAGGAATGACACCATCAGTTTCAGCGGCATTCCCATCATGGCCAGCCCTCAGGCGTAGCTGATGACCGCGAACTCGGTGC
>JAFZXW010000050.1 GCA_017616575.1 Candidatus Methanomethylophilaceae archaeon | reverse complement strand
CATCCTGAAGGAGTTCGTCTTCGGGATAGACCGCGACGACGTCCTCTCCAGAGGGGACGCGGGCGTGATGGCCTTCGACGACGACTACGGCTACGCCTTGAGGATAGAGAGCCACAACCACCCCTCGGCCATAGAGCCGTACGGGGGCGCAGCCACCGGGATCGGAGGGATCCTCAGGGACGTCGTGTGCATGGGGGCCCAGCCCATCGGCCTGGCCGACCCGCTATGCTTCGGACCTATAGATAGGAAGGGGGACCTTCCTCCCGGGATAAAGCATCCTAGATACCTTGTCAACGGCGTGGTCTCCGGCATCAGGGACTACGGCAACCGCGTGGGGATACCGACCATATCCGGCGGGTTCTTCTTCGACGAGAAGTACACCGGGAACTGCCTGGTGAACGTAGCCTGCCTGGGGATAGTCAAGCGCGAGGACCTCGCCAGGAACTACGCCGGCGGGCCGGGGGAAGTGATGATACTCATAGGCGGGCGCACAGGGCGCGACGGGATACACGGCGTGAACTTCGCATCCGCCGACCTCACCGCCACCTCGGACGAGGACTCCAGGGGCGCCGTTCAGCTCGGGGACCCGATAACCAAGGAGCCGGTGATGCACGCGTGCTTCGAGGTCAACGCCAGGCACCTCATTACCGGAATGAAGGACCTCGGCGGCGGAGGGCTCAGCTGTGTCATAGGCGAGATGGCCCTGGACGCCGGGTGCGGCGCGGACGTGGATCTGGAGAAGGTCCCCTTGAAGGAGCCCGGGCTGGCGCCTTGGGAGATCTGGGTGTCCGAGTCCCAGGAGCGCATGATGTGCACCTGCAAGCCGGAGAACGTGCAGGCGGTGCTGGACATATTCGGGATGTGGGACGTCCTCGCGACTCCCGTGGCCAGGACCACCGGCCTCAAGCGCACCCGCATATTCTGGAACGGGGAGCCGATCTTCGACATGGACCTGGAGTTCCTCACCGGAGGGCCGGTCTACAACAGGCCGTACGTGCTTCCAGCGGTCTCGTCCAAAGAGAAGGAGAGGTTCCCGGAGCTCCCCTCCGACAAGGAGGTCATCCTCTCGCTGCTGTCCGATCTGAACGTCGCCTCCAAGGAGTGGGCGATCAGGCAGTACGACCACGAGGTCCGCGCCGGGACGGCGGTCCACCCCATGGTCGGGGAGCTGAACCGCACCGGCCCCGGAGACGCCTCCGTCCTGCTTCCGGTACCGGGAAGGATGAAGGGGCTGGCCGTCGCCATCGGGTGCAACCCGTGGTTCACCGAGGCCGACCCGTACAAGGGCGGGATGTCCTGCATCGACGAGACCTGCAGGAACTTGGTCGCCGTCGGCGCCAGGCCGAACGCGTTCACCGACTGCCTCAACTTCGGCAACCCCGAGAAGCCCGAGAGGCTCGGGGAGTTCAGGGAGGCCGTCAGAGGGCTGGGGGAGGCTGCCCGCGGGCTGAACATCCCCATACCGTCCGGGAACGTCAGCCTTTACAACGAGGCGCCCGGAGGGAGCCACATCCTGCCGACCCCGATGATACTCGGCTGCGGCCTGATAGACGATGTGAGGAAGGCGGTTACTGCCGACTTCAAGAAGACCGGCAGCGTGATATTCCTGATAGGAAGCACCAAGGACGAGATGGGGGCCTCGCTACTCTTCCGCAGGTTCGGAGGGGAGCAGGGCGCCGTCCCCGCGGTCGACATCGCCGGCCTCAGGAGGAAGACCGACTCCCTGCTGAAAGCCATGGACGAGAGGCTGGTCCTGAGCTGCCACGACTGCTCCGACGGAGGGCTCGCCGTCGCCGTCGCCGAGATGTGCATATCCGGCGGCATCGGCGCGGAGATAAGCCTGGCCGCCGTGGGCGTGCTGAGCCCTGCCAGGGCGCTGTATTCGGAGAGCAACGGCCGCTGGGTCGCAGAGGTGGACGGGAAGGACGCGGCCAGGTTCGCCGAGATCATGGGCGACGACGCCGTCCCGCTGGGGATAACCAAAGGCGACGCCCTGGTGATCAAGGACACCGGCGCGGAGATTCCCGTGGAGGAGATGAGGGAGGCTTGGAGCGCCCCCATCTGGAACATAATGGGAGGCGGATGCGAATGAAGCCCGAGGATGTCAATGTATGCGTGATCAGGATCGAGGGCACCAACTGCGAGGACGAGATGGCCGGCGCCTTCGAGATGATGGGCGCCAAGGCGGAGAAGGTCCACCTGAAGCAGCTCATCGGCCAGGTGCCTGCAGGGCTCGGAAGGAGCCTGGAGGACTACGACGTCCTCGCGTTCCCCGGAGGATTCTCCGCTGGCGACTACGTGCGCGCAGGGGCGATCTTCGCCGCAAGAATAAAGGCTGGACTCGGGTCCGAGGTCAAGAGGTTCGTGGAATCCGGGAAGCCCGTCCTGGGCGTGTGCAACGGGTTCCAGATCCTGGTGGAGCTGGGGCTTCTGCCGGCTTTCGACGAGGTGATGTCGGACAGGCCGCAGGCCGCCCTGTACACCAACGACTCCGGCAGGTTCGAGTGCCGTCCCACGGTTCTCCGCAACGACAGCCGCGGCAAGTGCGTCTTCGCCTCCGCGATACCCAAGAAGGCGCTTCTGGCGATCCCCTCCGCCCATGCCGAAGGGAAGCTGATGAGCGCCGACCCGGACTTCGTGTCCAAGCTGGAGGACAACGACCAGGTCGTGTTCAGGTACGTGCGTCCCGACGGCTCCGACGCGGACTACCCCTGGAACCCCAACGGGTCCCCCTCGGACATCGCAGGGATATGCAACCCGGCCGGGAACGTGCTTGGGATGATGCCTCATCCGGAGCGCGTGATGACCCGCTTCACCCATGCGGACTGGACCCGGGGGTACAGCTTGGAGGAGGGGGACGGCAAGGCGGTCTTTGATTCCGTGATGCAATACCTCGAGAAGTTCTGAAACCCAGGGGAGAGACGCTCCCCTTTCTTCACTTATCCTCGCCATTCCAGCAGGACGTCGGCCTCGGCCGCCATGCGTCCGATCAGCTCCCCCTCCTTCCTGGTCCAGAAAGTCCTGTCGCACACCAGCACCAGCCTCTTCTTGGCCCTGGACACCGCCGTGTTGATCACTCTGGCGCCCATGCTGCTGGACACGGTGCTGGTGAACTGCAGCAGGTTGCCGGAATTCGTAACGATTTCGGCGCCGTTGTCGCACACGGAGAGGATGACGGTGTCCCATTCCAGCCCCTGGGACTGGTGGACGTTCATTATGACGTCCTTGAAGTCGGGAAGGAGCTTCCAGAGGGCCTTGATCTGCTTCTTGTATGGCGCCAGGACCGCGAAGCTGTCCCCGGGCGGGCGTTCCTTCAGATACCTGACGACGGCAGCGGCTTCCGCCTCGTTGGTCCTTTCGCGTCTGGAGGGGCACCTGACGTCCACGCAGACTATCTCCAAAGGAGACTCCGATATGCCTTTGACCCCGTTCTTGTACACGCATTCGTCCAGGATCGTCCCCAGGTTGGGGCCGAAACGGTGGGACTCGGTCAGGTCGCGGCGCTCGGTAAGGAGGCAGGGAGGATTTGATTTGCCGTTGAAGTCTATCATGGCCTTTTTGACGTCCCCGGACAGGAACCTCTCGGCGAACATGGCCGGCTGGGACCACATGAACGTGAAGCGCAGAGCATAGCATGCGTCGTTCTCGTTCCCTGACAGGTACGCCAAGTTGGCGTCTATCATCAAGCCGTCGTCTATCTCGCACACGGGAGGCAGCTGCATATGGTCCCCGAGCATGGTCACCGGCGCGTCGAACGCGAACAGCGGCAACGCCTGCAGGACGTTGCAGTATCCCACCTCGTCGATGAATATATGGTCCACAGACAGCTTCGAGAGGCCGGAGTCGGGGTCCTCCACCGGGGAGAAGCGGCCCATGAGGGTCTGGGGCGTCATGGCCAGGAGCCTGGAGGTCTTGGACTTCACCACGGTGTCCATCGCCGTGAGCTCCGATATCCGGCGCGTCGCCTCGTCGATCTTCTTCGTCAGGGCGTCCGGGTCGACGTCCTCCAGCCGCGCCGAGGAGGGGACGGCCCATCCTATGGCCTTGGACATGGCGTCGACCACGTCCCTCAGGTTGTCCTCGTCCGCGCCGTCGATCAGGCGCGACACCGAAGGGTCCTTTTCGAAGGCGAGGCGCAGGTTGGAGAGATAGGGCCCGGCCTGCGACATCAGCTCTTTCTTCTCAGCTTCGCTCCGGTTGCGGACGCCGGCCAGGTCCTTCAGGACAGAGAGGTCCTTCCTGGCGTTCCTGAAGTAGAACGCCGCCCGGAGGGACTCCATGCGGGCGACCTGGTTCCTCAGGTCGTTGATCTGGCTTTTTATGCTCCTGTCCTCGCATATGCACTCGTACTTCCTCACGAACGGTGCGGAGGGGGTCCCGACCCGCAGGACCTCGGTGGACACGTCCACGATGTCCCCGTCCGGATCCTCCTCGGCGAGGACGTCCATCACCGCCCCCATGACGTTCTCCACGGCGTTGTTGGTTGGCGCCATGACGAGCACGTTCTTTCCGTCCTTTATCAGGGTCATGATGGCCGCGGCGAGGACCATCTTGGTCTTCCCGGTCCCAGGGGCGCCCCATATGTATGAGATCTCGTTGTTCAGGGCGGCCAGAACGGCGTCCTTCTGCTCGTCGGTGGGCGTCCCTTTCGGGAACATAAGCTTGCTTTCGGTGTACGTCCCGGCCTTACGGGGGGCCTTTATCAGGCTCCCGTACCTTTCGAAGTAGTTCCTGGTCCTCCCTATGAGCCAGTCCATGTCCGACGTCACCTTGATGTCGGGCGTCTTGGAAT
>JAFZXW010000049.1 GCA_017616575.1 Candidatus Methanomethylophilaceae archaeon | reverse complement strand
TACGGCGCGCAACCTGTTCCTATTGGCGGCTTTCGGGTTCAGAAACACCCAGATGCTGTACACCGGCCTGACCGCGTCGTAATCCTTTGCCGGATTGCGGTTCCAGTACCGGGCCAAACCGCTCAGATACATCATCTGGCGCTTCATCGTCCAGGACGGCACGTCGCCTTGGATCTCCACATCGATGAGTGCCTCTTGACCGTCGGGCAGCTCGAACGGGAACACGAGGTCGCACACCACCGAGCCGTATCCGGTGTTGATCTCCCCGGACAGCATGCGCACCCTGCCGTCGACGGCATGCAGGCGACTGACTATCTCGTCCAGACCCATGCCCTGCGCCTCCTAGACCGAGTCCTTGATCATATACGCGAGGCACCTGGCGTCCGACAGCAAGGTCTTGGCCATTCCGTCACTCCTCGGATTGCGAGCGCCCGCCGGTCCCTCCTCCATAGCCGGAAAGCCATCCTTGACGTCTTCAAGAAGCGCCGTGCACGCATGAGACGGCTTGAACGAAACCTCCCACCCTTTCGGGAGACCTTAATTCGGAAGACGGATTCAAAGCCGTCGGCTGGACCCTTCCGTCTTCGGGTCCTCGTACATGTACCTCTTCCCGATGGGGATAAGAAGCCCTCCGACGGCGTTCCCAAGGATGACCACCAGCACGAACGCCAGGGAATCCAAGGAGAACTCCCCCGCAGAGCAGAAGTAGAACATGTCCGCGATGCTGTGCTCGAAGCCCGCCAGTATGAAGACGGGGACGCATATGAACGTGGCCAGCGGCCCCTTGCCGTTCTTGAACGTGTCCGCGGCGATGAACATCAGCATGCCGCACATCACGCCCCTGAACAGGACCGGGAGGACCTCGAACCCCGCCAGCTTGTTGGCCGCGATCGCCTCCGCCCCTTGGAGCGGAAGCATCAGGCCGACGGCGAGCGTCCCGACGAAGTTCCCTAGTATTATCACGACAAGGTCCAGTACGTACGAGGGGGAGTTCTCCAGAGCATAGCCGACCTTCCCCGTGTAAAGGTCCATCTTGTACGTCAGGATCGTGTACAGGCCTACGGCGAAAAGGATGGCGCCCACCCATTTGACCTCGCATCCTATGTAGACGCACCCGCCGACAGATATGCAGATCCCGGCGAGGATCGAACGCAGGAAGCACTTGGAATAATGGCCCTCCATGGTAACGCCCCGTAACCGTCGAACATCCGTTTATATGTTGCCAGAACCGGCCAGACGCGTCTCGGCATATCATTAATACGAACGACCGCGTGATTGGATTGGCATGCTTTGCATGGCAATGCTAACGAGGCGATTTCATGAGCGATAGTTCCAGGACGGGCGCCATCGTGCTCCTCGCGGTCATTCTGGCCGTGACGGCCTTTGCGACGGCGTCCCTCTCGGACGACTCCGATGCGATGCCGGTGGAGTTCGGGAAAATAATAATTGAGTGCGACGTACGCAACAGTGAGGTGACCGTCGTAGGATTCAACGACGACGGAGAAACCGCAATCGAGATACCTGACAGCGTGCCGAGATCGATATTCGGCCTTTCAGACAGGGCTTGCGACGTCGTCGCCATCGGTGACGGGGCGTTCGCGGGCTCCGGAATCGTCAAAGTCTACGGCGGCGGCAACGTAAAAACGATAGGCAAGGAGGCCTTCAAGAACTGCAGCAACCTAGAATTCGTGGCGATGCTCCACGGCAACATCCTGGAAGAGATAGGCTCGGAGGCCTTCTACGGAACCAATGTGGTCGGAGCGCTGCCCGATTCCCTCCAGTCGATAGGCGCGGACGCATTCAAGAACACCAGCGCAGAAACGTTCATCGTGCCCTTAGGAGCCTATGTGGCCCCCGGCGGGCTCGGATACGACCTTTACGACGACGACGGATCGCCCATCGACGGCGACAACGCTAAAGGGTGCCTGTTCACCCTCCAGGAAGGGAGGCTCGTGAAGGGGGCGGTACCCGGCTACGAGTACGTGCGCGACTACGTCGTCTACACCGCCGGGCTGAAGCAGGGGACGCTCGGCCTGACCGCCACCGGCTACGTCCCCGGGATCACCAATGCGAAAATCCCCTCCTACATGGGAGCCGATTCCGGACGGTTGCCGGTGTTCGGCGTGGGGGCCAACGCGTTCAAGGACTGCAGGACCGTCACGTCCGCAGACATTCATGCACACGAGATAGGCTCCAAGGCCTTCGCGAACACGTCCTTGACCACGCTGACGGTCGATGGCGGCAAGTTCGGAAGCTACGCGTTCTACAACTGCGAATTCCTGTACATTGTCAACCTAGGTGACGGCATAGAGATCGGGAGCTACGCCTTCGCCAGGTGCCCGCACCTCAGCGTCCTGACCGTGAAGGAGATATTCAGCCTCGACGGCACGGCCTTCCAGGGGACCTCCTTCTATGACGGCAAGACCCTCATGGCCAAGACATCGGATTCCCTTTCATTCGGATTCTTCCACGGATCGAAGAGCGTCCTGTACAAGCTTCAAGATGCTTTCATCGAAGGCAACATCGCATACGGAGTGAGGTCGCCGTCCGAGGTCGTCGTCATAGGGTGCTCGCCGGACCTCGAGAACATCGACATCGGCGCGACGGTCTCCCATGACGGCACCACGTTCAATGTGATCGGAATCGGGTTCCACGCCTTCAGCGAGAGCCCCAAACTCCAGACCCTGTATTACCATGGCACAGGATTCGTGGACGATACCGCGGCGATGTTATGCTCGAAGCTCCACGAGGTCGTCCTCGACAACGTCGTATCGATCGGGGACGCCGCTTTCGCATGGTGCCCTAGCCTCACCGACATAGACCTCCCCGAGGGGCTCGTGTCCATGGGCGACAGGGTCTTCGCGGGAGCGTATCTCGAGCGCGTGAGCGTCCCTTCGACACTGGCTTCCGTCGGGGACCGCTCCCTGACCGACCTCGACGTGTACGATTGCTACAAGACGGCCAAGCTGGCCCAGACTCCAGAAAACCTCGCCGGCAAGACCCTGGTGAAGGAAGGGACGGCGATGGTAGTCCAGGCCGAGGACGGGGACAGGTTCTCCGTAGGTGGCGTCATCTACGAGATGACCGAGGCGATCGACTACGTAGTCGCCGCCGTCGGCGCGGAGAATGGCGTCACGACCCTGGACATACCGGGCGAGGTCCGCTTCGGAAACGTCGACTACTACGTGGAAGGGATCGCCGACAGGGCGTTCTACGGCAACGGGGCCATAGTCTCCGCCAAGGTGGACGTGAACATAGGCGACCGTGCGTTCTGCAAGTGCACCGGCCTCAAGACCGTCGTCCTGGGAACCGGTTGCTACCGCATCGACGAATGCGCTTTCTACGGGTGCTCCTCCCTGGAAAGCGTGACTGCCAAGGCTCAGTCCCTCGACCTGAGGGCCAAGTGCTTCGCCGGATGCGGGTCTCTCAAAGAGATGTCTTTCGAGATGTGCTATCTTACGATAGGGTCCAACGCCCTGTACGGCATCAGGTTCCTCGACGGCGACAAGGCCCTCTCCAAGACGTCCGACAACCTTTCCGGAAGAAGGTTCGTCGGCTCGGATTCCATCCTCCGCCTGGACCTCGACGAGTTCGTCTTCGGCGGAATCGTCTACAAGCCCGTGAGCAGCAAGGCCGCGGCCGTCGTAGGCTACGAGGACGGAATAACGACGGCGAACATATACGAGACGATCTACTACGGCCAGGACAGGTACGAGGTCACCGGGGTAGAGCCGAGGGCGTTCTATGGGTGCCCCACCCTGGTCAGCCTCACCTGCAACGTGCCGATCGGCGAGAGGGCTTTCGCCAACTGCCCCGCCCTGGATTCCGTATACGCGGAGACGTGCTCCTATGTCGGAGAGTATGCGTTCTTCAAGTGCCCTATAACGGAACTGCACGTCGGGTCCGACCTCGGTTCCACGGATATCGCCAAGAGCGCCTTCAGCGAATGCAGGTCCCTAAGAGAGGTCGTCTTCGGCGGCATCTCGTCCCTGGGCGCGAACGCGTTCTACAGGACGGTGTTCTACGCGCCGGACGCCAAGACCGTTCTTTCGCACTCGATGGACGACCTCTCCGGGCGCTCGTTCATGATGGCCGAGGGAAAGCTAGTGTGCTGCGTCTACGACGGCTACAAGTTCGTCTACGGAGGCGTGGAATACACGATGAACGCCACCGCGGACCAGGTCGCGTTCGCCACCGGGCACGTGGACGGGATAAAGAATGTCACGATACTCGACTACGTCTCCTTAGGATGGGACGAATACCCCGTGATGGCTGTGCTGAGCAAGGCCTTCTACGGATGCGACAGCCTCCTGACCGCCGATGTCCAGGTAGACGTCGGGAGCAAGGCTTTCGCCAACTGCGTCAACCTCCGCGTCCTCTCCGTCGGAGACGATGACGGATGGACGTGCAGCCTGGGCGACTACGCCTTCTACGGATGCACCGGCCTGGAGCGCATGACGTTCGCAGGAACCGTCGAGATCGGGAGCAAGGCCCTGGAGAAGATCAAGTTCTACGACGGGAACACCCTCCTGGAGAAGAACAGCGAGAACCTGTCCGGGAGGACGTTCGTTGGAAGCGGGTCGGTCCTGAAGCTCTACATCGAGCCGTTCACCTACATGGGCGTGAAGTACGCCCCCCAGAACTCCTGGCAGGTCCTCGTTACTGGACGCGAGGCCGACGTCGACACGATTTGGATCGACAGCAACGTCACCGACGGCGGCGTCGAATACGAGGTCGCCGGCGTGGCCGACAAGGCATTCTACAAGGACACGAGCCTTAAGGCGGTCTACTACGACGGCTTTGGCGGCATCGGGAACCGGGCCTTCGCGAACTGCACCTCCCTGGAGATCGTCCAACTGTGGGGAGAGCTGGAGGCCATCGGCGAGTACGCCTTCTACGGATGCACGGGGCTCGACGAGATTTCCATCCCCGACCCGGTCACAGACATCGGGAGAAGCGCCTTCAGCGGATGCACCGGCCTCGAGACGATCTGCGTTCCGTACTCGGTCGAGAGCATAGGGGCCAACGCCTTCCACGGCCTGAGCTTCTACTATGCCGACCGCGTCACGCCCATGCCCTTGGACAGCATGCCGGGACGCACGTTCGAGGCCTTCGCCGACAGGTGCCTGGCATCCGACATCGCGGAGAAGGACGTCCTCATGTTCGACGACGTATACTACCTGGTCGGCCACGAGCTCATCGAAGGGGAATACGACGAGGACATGTACGCGTACGCCGTGTCGTACCGTCCGGGGATCGTCGAGGCCGACATAGCGGACCTGGACGTCTTCGGAACGGAGATCCCGGTCAGGATCGTGGCCAAGGAGGCCTTCAAGAACTGCGACACGCTGACCAGCCTGCGCGTCCAGGCGGGAGAGGTCGGCTACAAGGCTTTCG
>JAFZXW010000048.1 GCA_017616575.1 Candidatus Methanomethylophilaceae archaeon | reverse complement strand
GCGTCGATGACCGCCTGGGGGCCGTCGGCGATGTTGGCCGCGACGATCTCAAGGACCTTGTCCTCCTCGGTGGAGAAGCTGAACTTGAGGTTCCGGAACTCGGCGGTCTGCTTGGCCGCGCCGATGTTCGAGCCGGCGCTCTTCGATACGAGGCGGTCGGCGCTTCCAGATATGTCGGTCTTCTCCAGGGAGCGGACGGCGTTAAGGACGAGCTTCTCGCACTCGAAGTCTCCTTCGCTGGAGCCGACGTTCAATCCGAATGCGATGTCCCCGTCGGCCTGGCTTGAGACGAAGGTGACGGAAACGTCGGACACGGTGGCGGAGCCGGCGGTGGCCTTGGCGACCTTCATGCCGAGGTCGATGTCGGGGTACACCAGCTTGTTGGCCAGGTAGTCGACGACCTTGGATACGGAAGACGCGTCCATGACCATTCCGTCGAGGTTGTCCTTAAGGCTCTTGTAGAAGCCGTCCAGGTCGTAGTCGGCGTAGAACTCGACGGCGGGGGAGCCGTTGCCGGAGTAGAACTTCGCCTGGGTCTTGCCGGAGAGCTCCATGTATCCGTCGATGTAGATCTTGGCGTCCAAGGATTCCTTCATCCCCTTGGAGGTGTCGAGGGTCCCGGAGGAGGGGTCGTAGAAGCCGGTCGTCGTCTTCTTGGCGTCGACGGTGACGGACTTGTCGGTGGTCAAAGCGGTATCCGTCAAGAGGCATCTGCATCCTTCAAGGAAGACGGATTCGGCGAACAGCCTGGGCTTTGAGCCGTCTGCGTTCACGAACTTCACGTTGCCTTCGATGAAGAGGCGGTCCGCGGACAGCACGGCGCCGTTATTGAAGTTGAGCACGGCCCCGTCCTTGAGGACCAGGTCGTCGTATTCCTCGCTGTGGTTGACGTCGTGGTCGTTGGAGATGACCGTGGCATCGTCAGAAGGCTCTTCGATGAACAGGAACGAGATGATGCCGAAGATCGACGTGAACGTCTCGTCCACGTCGAAGGTCTCCGGCTCATCGTCCCCGGCGGCGTATGCAGCGTCCAGGCAGACGGCTGCGGCAGAGACCATGAATATCATGGCTACAGCCGCAGCGATCCATTTGGAGCGGCCGATGGTAGAATTGCTTGTCATGTATTCACCTTTCAGTGACGTCAAAGAATCGGTTAGATAATATTTTAAATTGTTCTGAAGTGTATACGAATGCATCCAATCTTCATACGCTGGCATCCAGCCGTATCGAGGCGATGCTTGACGCCCAGACGGTTTTCATCCTCTCCGGATGAAGGAAATTGTCCGGCCCGGCCTTGATGCCTGTCAGGCATGACACGGTCAAGACAAGCGGCATCACGGTTGCCGCCGCCCTGACCTATGCATGGGATTCTACCGTCTGGATTCAACGACGCATCCAGCGGATCGACGGGGGCGTCACGGAGGCAGGAATCACGGAAGAATGGGGCCCTTCCATCACGTCATGTCTTCGATTCCGACGGCCCAGTCCGGCCTCGTCCTCCGCCCTCTTCGCGAAGAACCCTGCGAGCATCGCGCCCGATATGTTATGCCAGACGCTGAATATGGCCCCAGGCACCGTAGCCAGGGCCAGGGAGGGGAACGACGTCGCGGCGAGGGACGTCGCCAGGCCCGAGTTCTGCATCCCGACCTCGATCGCCAGCGTCCTCCTCCTGGTCCCGCCCATTCCTGCGAGGACGGCGATCAGGTAGCCCGCGGCGTATCCGATAAGATTGTGGAGGACAACGACGGCGAACACGGTCAGCCCGCACGTCATGAGGCGGTCGACGGAATGGGATATCACGCACATCACGATCATCGCGATGGCCGTCACGGAGACCGCCGGCAGGCTCCCGGACGCCTTCTCGGCGAGACCCGGGCGCAGATATGTGACCGCGAATCCCAGTGCCAGAGGCGCCAGGACCACCTTGGCCATGGACAGGAGCATCCCCATGGCATCCACCTCGACGGTCTCGCTCAGCGCCAGGAAGACCAATAATGGCGTGACCAAAGGGGCCAGCAGCGTGTTCACGGCCGTCATCCCCACTGAGAGGGCGACGTCCCCTTTGGCGAAATAGGTTATCACGTTGCTCGCGGTCCCTCCCGGGCAGCATCCCACTAGGACGACCCCTGCCATGAGCCCCGCCTCCAGGCCGAACGCCACCGACAGCGCGTAGGCGGCGAGCGGCATGACTGTGAACTGCGCCACGCATCCGACGGCCGCGTCCTTGGGACTGGCGAACACCGCCTTGAAGTCTTCCGGCTTTATGGTCAGGCCCATTCCGAACATGACGACCATCAGCAGATAGTCTATCCAGCCGGTGCCAATCCACAGGCCGGTCACAGGTACCAGGAAAGCCAGAAGCGCCGCCGCCAGCACGATGACGGCCATGTAGCGGCCGGCGGCCTTCGCGATGTCCATGACCGTCGACAGCGGAACCGTATCTTAACCATTTTCTCGGCCAGCCTAGACCGGCAGGATCCCGGGGGAGAGAAGGCAGGCCGGCGACCAATGCATCGAAGCCGTAACATGGTTACGTCTGAGGCCATCTTTAAATACAGTTGTACAGGTCTTCAATTGGATGCTAAATCTAGCATAGGAGATTGGCAATATGGACAGCGTAGAGAGGTTCTTCGGGGAGTATTTCTTCCTCAACAAGTGGTATCCCATCGGGGTGGAGTTCGACGGGCTGAAGTTCCTGAGCAGCGAGGCCGCCTATCAGGCGCAGAGATGCGCGGACGAGGAGGACAGGAAGCGCTTCGCGGGCCTCGATCCGGCCAGAGTCAGGGTTTTCGCGGACTAGATGGTCCCCCGCAAAGGCTGGGAGAACGTCAGGATCGGCGTCATGGAGGAGGTCCAGATGGCCAAGTTCACGCAGCACCCCGAGCTCGCCGAGAAGCTTGTCGCCACCAGCGATGCTGAGCTCACGTACAACAACGAGTGCGGAGACACCTACTGGGGCGTCTTCAACGGCGAGGGCGAGAACAACCTGGGCAAGGTCCTGATGAGGGTAAGGGCGAGGCTGGCCGAGGGGCAGGCCGCCGCCTGACATTCCAGGCATCCTTGATGCGGGGGCTTCTCCTCTCATCCCGTGTCAGGATCCTCGAGATCTTTTGCCATACTCGGATATTCTTAACCCTGCCTGTGTCAATGTCCGCAGAGGTTTTCCGGATGATCGAGACAGAGAGGCTGGTTCTGAGGCCGTTCGACCCAGGCGACGCAGAGGACGTCTACGAATACCTGAGGGAGCCGCTGGTGAACTGCTTCGCCAGTATGAGGCTCGATTCGTTGGATGCCGCACGCGCCCTCATGGAGGAGCGCTCAAAGGACCGGGATTATTGCTTCGCCATAGTCTTGAAGGACTGCGGCATGGTCATTGGCGAGATAGAGGCCTATCCGGAATCGCATGGGCCTGACGAGGGCAGCGGGGCCT
>JAFZXW010000047.1 GCA_017616575.1 Candidatus Methanomethylophilaceae archaeon | reverse complement strand
CCACACGCGGCAGAACAGCCTCATCGTGGGGGCCCTGGTCTGGGGCCTCATCGTCGGCGGCATCGCCGAGGGCATCGACCTGTACACCAAGCTCTCCAACGGCGGGTATCTGAGCCTCTTCCGGGACGGCTACGCCGTCTATGTGGACGGCGTCAAGCGCTTCCGCCTCATTCTGGACGCGGCCGCGCTCATGAAGGTCATGGAGACCTCGGAGCTGGAATTCATCACGGTCGTCAAGAAGGTGTCTGCGGGAAAGGACGGGTTCGCAGTCCATTTCGAGGTCGGAGACAAGGCCAAGGACGCCGCCCTCGGGCTTTCGATGGAGTCTCTAGAAATAATAGACACGGTCGGATGCAAGGCGGAGGACGCGGTCAAGGCGGTCTCCAACATGAAGGGGGAGCTGGAGCTCGACAGGAGGCTGCTGAAAGACGCTTCCAAGGCCATCCTGGCATCCGCGTCCCCGGAGGACGTGAACGGGCGCGAGGTCTACTCCGTCACTGTTCCAGGAGGAGACCGCAACGCCCTGTCCGACGCAGCCGAGTCGATAAGGTCGAAAGGAGGCGTCGCTATCATCGTGTCCCCGGGAGCGTCCCTCTCGGTGATGCTGGCATCGGGAGACCCGTCGGTCGACTGCAGGAAGATAATAAACGACGTCCTCAATGAGTTCGGAGGAAGGGGCGGCGGGAAGCCCGAGTTCGCTCAAGGCGGGGCCCCCGACCCGTCGTCCGCAGGCAAGGTCCTGGAGGTCTTGAAGGAAGCGGTCTCGAAGGCGTTAGTTTAAAACGTATGCCGACGGTAGGTGTGCCATATGCCAGGAATGAAGATGAACGACCGCCAGATGAAGCAGGCGATGAAGAAGATGGGGATCAAGCAGAGTACCGTCCCCGACGCCGTGGAAGTCATCATCAAGACGAGGACGAGCGAGATAATCATCAGGGACCCGGAAGTCGTCTGCGTGGAGATGCCCGGCGGGAAGAGCTACCAGATAGCCGGCCCGGAAACTGTCAGGACCCTCGGAGAAGGGGAGTCCGTGGACATCGAACCTGTCTTCGACGAAAGCGACATCGAGATCGTCATGAGCCAAGCCGGATGCGACAGGGCCAAGGCGGTCGAAGCCCTGAAGGAGTCGGGAGGGGCCCCGGCGGAAGCGATAATGAAGCTCATAGCAGGATGATATCATGTGTCTAGCGATACCTGGAAAGATCGTGAGCATCGACGGGAACGTCGGAGACGTCGACTTCGGAGGCGTCACCAGGAAGGCCAACCTGTCGATGGTGGAGGCGAGCGTCGGAGACTGGGCTGTGGTCCATGCCGGATTCGCCATACAGATAATGGACGAGGAGGACGCCCAGGAGACCATCAGGCTATGGAACGAGGTCCTCGAGAGCGACAGGACGAAGTTCTGCCGACGCCGGTCTCTACGGCCCCTGGGAGATGGGGGCCGTGCCCGTTCTCCTTTAAATCGCTTGGGCAAGCATTTCACAATCCGCATCGTATTGTCGATGTGGTTCGTTTTTACACCAAGTATTCAATGCGATAATTGCTGACATTGGAACTTCGCGGTATGCCGACATAATGTGGAATTCTTTCCAAAAGTTGACATCGCTCGCTCCATTCCAGCCAAAGCCCTACCCAGACGTCCCCATTCCCCATGGCCTCTAGGATCTCCTCCTCTGGCCGGTATTCAACAACGGCAAGCCTGACCGCGTTCGGCACAGCGGTCCCGTCACAGATGGCGATTTGCCCGTCTCCAAGCAAGACGAGCTCCCCTGCGACGCCTTCGGCCTTGTCCCCGTCGAACGGCAGACCGGGGAAGCGAGCGGACCTCCATGCCCCCTGATCTTCGAACATAGCCTCGAAAGGCCCCTGCTCAAGCATGCTGAACAACGCATCCGCGGACGGGGAGTCGTCTAAGGACAGGTAGAAAACCTTGCCCCCGACCTTCATAACCAGCGTGGCAGTCGGCTCCACGACCTCCATGTACATGACTGGGCCACCTCGATACGAGGATAAAACAGGTTCTCCAGGACTGCGGGCGCATGGCGCCATTGTTCAAAATACACGACCCCATAGCTACAATTATCGACAAGAACTCATTTCATCGGCACCGATAGCCAAACCAGAAGCTATGAGCAATAATCTATTGAAAATTGGAAGTTTTTACGAAGCGATAGCAATAATCAATAGAAAAGGAGTTTTGGCATCAATGGAATCGCCTTAGACGCTCCACGATGCCCCCGGCCCAGTCCGGGACCGACAGGGCGTTCATATGGGAGTACGAACCGATCGAATTCTTGGACACGAGGCCGTCCATGCCTCCGGCGATGCCCGTCCCCCTCTCCATCCTGAACCCGAACACGCCCTTGTGGCGCAGGCTCAGCTCCGAATAGTGGAACTCATGCCCCCTGACCTCCATCCCTGCGAACAACGGGTTCTCCGGGGTCCCCTCGGATATTGTGTACTTGGGGCCGTGCCTCCCGCACATCACTGCGTCAGCTTCGAGGATGCCGGCCATGGGATGTCTCCCGCCTTCCGAATCCACTATGGCCTCGCACATGGTCATCAGGCCTCCGCACTCGCCCATCACCGGCTTCCCTTCCGCGGAGGCGTTGGCCAGCCCCTCCAGGAAGTCGCGGTTCTCCGAGATTCTAGAGGCGAACAGCTCAGGGTAACCCCCGCCGAGGTAATACATGTCCGCGTCCGGAAGAGGGTCCCCTGCCAACGGGCTGAACGTGACCACATCGATTCCGGCTGCCCTGAGGCACTCCAGGTTCTCCTCATAATAGAAACAGTAGGCCTCGTCCATGGGCACGGCGACGCGGGCGCCGCAGGAATGACTCGTATAAGGGGAGTCTTCCGGGAACTCCGCCGTGCTGGACTCGCACACGTCCATGAACGCGTCCATGTCCAGGTCGTCCGCCAAGGCCTCCAGCGCCGACACGTCGTCCTCCCGGGCGTCCACCGTCTTGAGGCCGAGGTGCCTGCTCTTGAGCTCGCAGCCCTCGTGGCGCCTCACCATGCCGACTATCTCGACGTCGCAATATCTGCCGATCGCGTCCCTGAGCTTGTCCTCGTGCTGTTTCCCGGAGACGTTGTTCAGGATGACGCCGCGTATGTCCACCCCGGGATCGAACGCCGCGAAGCCGTTGATTATCGCCGCGGCTGACCGGGTGAGGGAGCGCGCGTCCAGCACCAGGATCACAGGCAGCCCCAGGATCTTGGCGGCCTCCGCTGTGGAGCACCTGTCCGAGGTGCCGGAAAGGCCTTCGTACAGCCCCCTGACCCCCTCGACGATGCACACGTCGGCGCCTCTGGAGGCGGTCCCGGCGATTCCGCGGATGCCGTCCCCTGGGACCATGAACGTGTCCAGGTTCCTCGAGCACCTCCCGGTGGCCGCGGTATGGTACTGCGGGTCGATGAAGTCCGGCCCGACCTTGAACGGCTGCACCTTCATGCGCCTGGAAAGGAGAGACATGACCCCCGTCGCGATGGAGGTCTTCCCGACGCCGCTGCCGGCCCCGGCTATGACCGCCCCCTTCATCCCAGCAGCTCCCTTATGGTGTCGCCAGTCTCCATCGGGACGATGCTCTTGGCGCCCATCACCATGGAGTGGGAAGCAACCTCCCCCACGGCATCAAGCCCCATGGAAAGGTAGTTTGCCAGCTGCCTGGGCTGGTCCGTTATGAGTATCCCGTCCGAGGGCAGCTCGGGGTACGCGTGCGGTATCCCTATGAGGACCAGGAGGTCCGGGGCGTAGGCGTCCACCTTCTCCTTCATCCTCTCCCCTATCAGGGCGTACTCGTCGAGGCCTCCGACGATCTCGTCGGGCGAGGCCCCCTTCTCTTCCAGCTCGCCCAGAATGGCCGAGGCGTACCCCCTTATGCGCGGGAGCCCCAGGTTCGGATCCAGATTGGCGACCGTGTAGACCTCTCCGCCCAGAGCGTCACGGGCCTGCTTCAGCGCCAGGAACATGTCGGCGAAACGGAACGCCAGCTCCTTCTTGGCGAGCATGACGCATGCCACCTTCCCCCCGGACCTCAGGACGTCCAGCATCCTCTTGGCGGCGGAGAGCTTGGTGGGGCCCCTGGTCGGAGACAGGTACTGCTTCCCGGCCATCCCTATCCTCTTCTCCATGTCAGTGGCCGCCTTCATGAGGGAGATCTGCCTGTCCCTCTCGTCCGCGGGTATTATCCCGGCGTCGCAGGCCGCCTCCAGCGCCTTTATGGCGCCGACGGTGTTGTCCCCGGAGCAGCCGTGGCAGTCCACCGGGAAGGCGTTGCATCCGATGTCCGCGCGCCTGATGGCGGCCCCCATGTCCTCGCCGATGATCATGCTCGAGCAGGTGCCGACCACGGCCACCGTCTTCGGATGGAACCTCTCCTCCACCAGCTTCAGCGTCTCCACGAGGGGCGCCGTGCCGCCGAATATGAGGTCGTCCTCCTTCATGCCGCTGGTCACGACCCTGACCCCGGCCTCCTCCAGCATCCTGGACGCCATGAAGCAGCATCCCGCCGGACCGTGGACCACGATCACGTCGACGTTCATGTCCCTGAGCGTGTACATGGCCGCGACTATGGGGTTCGGGCGGGGATGTATGACCCTCACTGCCACGCCTCCTTGACGAAAGTAACTACCAACGGACGGCCGGAGACGTCCACTTCCCTCCTGTCGCCCTCCGTTATGACGTATTCCACGCCGTAGCCTTCGAGGACCGAGCGTATCAGCTCCGGGTGCATCTTGTCGCACACCTTCCTGCTGACAGGGTCGACGACCGCGAGGCACCCTTCCAGCGCCCCCATCTCCTTCAGGCAGCGCATGGTCATGTCGATCGAGACGTGGGATATGCCTGGGTTCCTCTCGGTCACCCTCCATTCCCCGTCCCTGCCGGACACCTCCCCCCTTCCAGGAACCCCGCGGAAGGTCCCGAGGGCCTCCTTCACCTTGGCCGCTGGGACCCCCATGGCCTCGCAGACCTTGAGGGCCGCGTCGATGGCCGGACGGTACTGGATGGAAAGGAACGACCCGTCCAGGACCGCCTCCTCCTCCTTCCCGAGATAAACGTAGCTTATCCTCAGGGGCTTCCCGAGCCTGGGCTCCTCCTCCCGCCTGCAGGTGCTCCCGTAGGTCTCGATCTCCAGCTCCGGCCTCAGGGAATGCCAGATCCCGTACTCGTCGTCCTTGACGATGTTGCGCCCGCGGTCCGAGAGGGCCTGCATCTTGGCCTCCGAGGCCTT
>JAFZXW010000046.1 GCA_017616575.1 Candidatus Methanomethylophilaceae archaeon | reverse complement strand
GGGCTGGCGGGATGAAGGGCGGAGACGCCTTTGACCTCGTTCTCGATAACGTCCACGACGGCCCCGTAGCTTCTGGTCTCTTCCGAGTCGGGGAACATTTCCGAGACGGTCATGCCGTTGGACTCCGCGGTGGAGAACAGCTTGGAGCGCGGTATCGTGGCCACTATGGGCAGTCCGACGGCGTCCGCGAAGTTCTTCACGTAGGCGTACTCGTTCTCGTTCCCTCTGGAGTTCAGGATGAGGCCGGCCAGCCTGCTGTCCCCGTTGTCGAAGTTGCGGATCCCCTTCAGCACGTTGTTGGCCGCGTACAGGGACATGAACTCCCCGGAGGTCACGATGAAGACGACGTTCGCGTACTGCTTCCTGAGGGGGACCGCGAACCCGCCGCAGACCACGTCCCCCAGGACGTCGTAGATCACGACGTCGGTGTCCTCCGGGACTTTGGAGTTCTCTTTTATGAAGTCGAAGGCGGTGAGGATCCCCCTTCCGGCGCATCCTACGCCAGGCTCCGGGCCGCCCGTCTCCATGCAGATGACCCCGTTCTTCCCTTTGGATATGACGTCTTTGCCGTCCTTTCCGGATTCCGACCCGAGGTAGTCGAGTATGGTCAGCTGCGTCTTGCCTCCCAGGAGGAGCCTGGTGGAGTCGTGCTTGGGGTCGCATCCGATCTGGGCCACTTTGAGGCCCTTCTTCGACAGGAGATAGGAGATGTTCGCGGACGCGGTGGACTTGCCTATCCCCCCTTTTCCATATATCGCTACTTGCTTCATGTGCTCTCCTTGAAAAACCCGTTTCAGTTGTCGGTAAGGTCTTCGATCTTCTCCTCCGCCTCCAGGTAGGCGTCCTTCAGAACGTCGAGGAGGTCGTCCGGGGCGTCCCACAGCCCGCGCTCTATCGATTCCAGGAGGTCGTCCAGCATGGATTTGAGCGCATAGGGGTTGTTCTCCGATATCCAGCGCCGGGACTCGTCGTCCTCTATGAACCTCCGGGTCACGGACTCGAACACCCAGGGCTCGACGGTGTCCGAGGTGGCGGACCATCCGAGAAGGGCCCCGGTGAGCTTCGCGAACTCCTGCGCCCCGCGGAAGCCGTGCTTTCTCATCCCTTCGGCCCATTTGGGGTTCAGGACCCTGCTGTGTATCACGAAGGACGTCTCCTCCTCGACCGTGCGCAGCCTGGTGCGGTCGCGGTCGGAGCTGTCCCCCATGAAGGACAGGGGCTTCCTTCCTCCGTAGGCGCGCACGGCGGCGTTCATACCGCCGAGGATCTCGTAGTAATCGTCCACGTCCAGGACGTCCATCCCGCGGTCAGGGCTGTTCTTGACGGTCACTTCGACCTTGGACATCCTTCTGACGAAGGCGTCATCCATGCGCTTCCCGTTCATCCCGCGGCTGTAGCTGAACGCCCCGAAGCGGGTGTAGACGTCGGCGATGTCGCCTACTTCCTTCCAGTCGGAGGACTCTATGACCTCGCCTGTCCCGCACCCGTAGTTCCCGGGGGCGTCTCCGAACAGCCTCACGGACGCCCTCAGGCGGGCCTCGTCGTCGGGGATCCCCTCGAGGATGTCGTTCGTCACCTCCTCGTACACGTGCCTGCGTATAAGGTTGGACTCCTCGTCCTCGTCCAGATTCATCACTATGCGGACCGCCTCGTCCAGAAGGTCTATCAGGCCCGGGAAGGAGTCGCGGAACATCCCGGTCATGCGCATGGTGACGTCTATGCGAGGCCTCCCGAGCTCCTCCAGCGGTATAGGCTCCAGACCGGACACCTTCCCGTTGGCGGACGCCCAGACTGGCCTTACGCCGAGGAGGTAGAGCATGTAGGCGATGTCGTCTCCGCCGGTCTTTATCGTGTCCGTGGCCCAGATTATGATGCCTACCGTCTCTGGATAATGGCCGAGCTGTCCCAGGCTCCTTTCCAGCATCTCGTCGGCCATGCGCCTCCCGATCTCCCAGCTGGCCTCCGACGGGATGGTGTCCGGGTCCAGGGAGAAGAAGTTCCTCCCAGTGGGGAGCAGGTGGGAGTTGCCGCGCGTGGGCGATCCGGACGGGCCCTTGTCCACGTATCCGCCGTCCATCCCTCTGATGAGGTTGCGGATCTCGTCGTCCATCATGCGTATGCGGGGAACCAGGTCGTCGCAGACGAATTCGAGGACCTTCACGACCTCCGGCGAGGACCGTAGGCTTCCGTCGAGCTCAGCGGCCTCCAGGTCGAAGCCGGCTTCCGACAGCGACCTTACCACGTCGCGGGACTTCGCGTCGTATCCGTCTATCAGCGTCCCGTTGAGGATGCCGCCGGTATAGCCGGACGGGGAGTCTTTGAGGGTCTCGAAGTCCAATCCGTCGGCGGAGGCCAAGACGCCCCTGAGGGACGGGACGTCCCCGTTCCGTAGCCGGGTGAGGACGTAAGCCATCTCCTGGAGCTCCTCTCTTTCGGGAACGCGTCCCAGGACATGCAGGCCGTTCTTTATTGGCGCCTCCTTGATGTCGGACACGAGCTCGTAAAGCTCCTGGACATGGTCTTCGACCTCCCCTTCCAAGGAGAGGCTCAGCCCGTCTGCCAGGCGTCTTATCTCCCTGGCTTCGATGCCCATCTTGTCCCTGCGGCCGGTGACGCGTGCCTGCATGAACGCCTGCAGACGGGAGTCCAGCTCCTCCAGGTCGTCGTAAGAGCCGGACCGGGTCATCGGGGGGACCATGTAGTCCACGATGACGGAGCTGGTGCGCCTCTTCGCGCCTACGCCCTCCCCAGGGTCGTCGATTATGTACGAGTAGAGGTTCGGGACGGCTCCCTGGACGATGTCCGGCCAGCACTCCGACGACAGCCCGCTGTTCTTCCCGGGAAGCCATTCCAATGACCCGTGCGTCCCGAGGTGTATCAGCACGTCCGCCTTGAAGACGTCCTCGACCCAGCGGTAGTATGCGATGTAGTGATGCGGGACGGGGAGGTCCGTGCTGTGGACCGTCTCCTCCGAGCCGTCCTCAGGGTCCCCCCTCGCAGGCTGGAATCCGATGAGCACGTTCCCGTCCATCAGCCCTGGGACCGCTATCCGGCCGCGGTCCACCATGAAGCGTCCGGGCGGGTCTCCCCATGCCGACCTCGTCTGCTCTCTGCGGGATTCCGGCAGCTTCGAGAATAATTCACTATAGTCTTTGGACGAGACCCAGCCCGCCGCCCTTTCCGAGAACCCTTTCATCGGCACGGTCTCCAGGTCGTTCGTCAGGCCGGACATCATGCGGTGGACGAGCTCCTCGGAGGTCTCGGGGACGAAGTCCACGGCGTAGCCTTCCTTCCTCATCTCCAGAAGCAGGCCGCGGAGGCTCTCGAAGGTGTCCAGGCCGGCGGCCCCTCCCATGCTCCAGGACTCGCCGGAGCTCATGTTCAGCATTATGGCGACTCTTTTCTGCGAGTTGTCCATTCTGCGGAGCCTCGCCCATCCGATGGCCAGGTCCGCGATCCTGTCCACCCGGTCCTGCACGAAGCGGGTGGCGTACTTCCCCTCATCGTTCAGGCTCAGGAACGCGAACGGGGGCGCGATTATCTGTCCGTCGAACTCCGGCCAGATGATGGTGGTCGCGAGCTCGTTCGCCGTCATCCCCTGCGACGCCGCCCAGTCCTCCGGAGGGCGCAACACGAACGGGGCTTGGATGATGGGGACCCCCAGGTCGGCGAAGAAGTTGCGCTCCGACCTTCCGTCAGGGCATGCGGCGGCAAGCTGCGAGAAGCGGAAGGACATCACCAGGGAGTCTATGACGGCCTTGCCGTCTTTCTTGAAGTAGCGGTCGATGGCCGCAGGCATCCCTATAGATTCGGTGACGTCGTTCGGGGCCGAGAGGCAGAAGACCGGGACCACGTACGCCCCTTTGGACTCCAGCGACCTGACGAGGGCGTCTATGTGGGAGTGGTTGTGGGATATCCAGTAGTGCTGGCGGAACAGGATCCCCACGACAGGGCGGCCGTCCGGGATCCTGGACAGGTAGGATTCCTCGTCGATGCCGTCCGGACAGTCGGGATGGAATATCCCCTGGGCGCGCGGGACGACAGGACCCTCAACTTGGAAGTCTAGGCCGGTGGCGCGCCTGCACATCCATGCTATCGCGTTCCTGTAGTTGTCGTCGCCCGCCAGGCCGAGGTATTTGCGCATTATGCGGAAGCCTTCCTCGTCAAGGTCGCAGGTCTTGCGGTATTCTGACATGACGTCGTCTTCGTCGCAGTAGATGAACACCGTGATCCCACGCGACGTCGCCTTGCTGAGCACCCGTTCGAAAGTCCTCATGTACTTCGGGTCTCCGTGCGTGCGCATCAACAGCACGTCGGCGGAGTCCAGGGCGTCCATCATCTGGGATAGCGCGTATCCGGACGCGTCTATGGATTCGGAGTTGGCAGAGGTCATGCGTATTCTCGCCGGGATCCCGGCCATCCCGGAGACCACCGAGCCGAAGTTCTCCGCGTCCATCATGCCCACTGAGATGTAAACCATCCCGAAGTCGGGGGAGCCGACATCTCCGCGGTTGTTGAATTCGAACACAATGGACATATGTGCCAATCCGAGAACTACCTTGTTTATATGAATGACGGTCGGAATGCTTGAACCATATGTGAAAATCGTCAGAGAGGGTTGGGAAAAATCGTTTACCATGCCTTTGGTCGGATTTCATCGCGATATTACACGATATATCCAACCATCTTATGGATTATTTATTAACGTGATGGTGTTGTGTATAACCATCATAGGAGGCGGCCGTCCATGCCGGGCATCGGGCCGGGAACCGCTGTTTTGGACCGGACGCTTACTTGGAAGGCCGTCTCCCGCATAAAGGAAGTGAGCGATTGATCGGGAAACAGCCCTTTTCGCCGACAGAGGAACGGAGGCGCCGAGATGCAGGGGCTCGACATCAGCCAGGACCCCCTCCTGAGCCGGTCGGTGAAGGAGTCCATGGAGGAGTGGGACCAGCCCTTGGATTCGGACACGTCCTTGGAGAGCACCCTCTCGTACTACCTCCGCAACCGTCTCTGGAAGTTCGTTTTCATAATCATCTGCCTGGCGTCCATCTTCCTGGTCGCCGGCTACACGATAACGATCGGGAGCATGAACATCTCCTTCATGGAGACGTACGAGACCATCTGGAACCATATAACGGACAACGTGGTGAACGACGGCTACGACTTCGTCGTGTGGGACCTCCGCCTTCCCCGCGTGATTGCGGGCATAATCGGGGGCGCAGGCCTGGCCGTCTGCGGAGCCGTCATGCAGAACACCATGAAGAACCCCCTCGCGGACCCGTACACCACCGGGGTGTCCTCCGGGGCCTCCCTCGGAGCGACGATAGCTTTGACGGTCGTGGGAGGGTTTATGGCCTCCACCAGCGTCACCGTCGTCGGGGCGTTCGTGTTCTCC